>NZ_CP014328.1 GCF_000812665.2 Falsihalocynthiibacter arcticus | reverse complement strand
GAATGAAGTTTGTCTATCGTAGCATCGTCGACCTGTGCAGGATCGCTGCCTCGTTTGGAAAACCCCGCAGCCATATTCTTAATCGCGGCTCGCTTCCAAGCCCCAATCTGCGTGGGATGCACACCATATTTCTTTGACAACTCCGCCATCGTCATTTCTTCACGGATAGCTTCAAGCGCAACCTTGGCTTTGAAATCGGGCGAATGGTTCTTTCGTTTCGTCATTCTGGATCATCTCTTTCAAAAGTTGATCCACCTTAACTACTGGTCCGAATTCCCGCGACCACCTCTGTTTGATATTGCAAGGTCTTGCGGGGTCGTTCGTTCAACTGTCTGGCAATAGCGCTGAGTTTGGCTTGCGAATGAACCGACAGATCAGTCCCACGAGGCAGATATTGCCTTAGCAATCGGTTGGTATTCTCATTTGATCCGCGTTGCCACGGAGACTGAGGATCGCAAAAATAGACGTCTACGTCGGTTGCTAGCGTGAAGCGCGGGTGGTCTGCCAGCTCTTTCCCACGATCCCATGTCAAAGATTTGTAGAGTTCACGCGGCAATTTATGAGCCGATTTAATCAGCCCCGTGACGACACTTTCGGTATCCTTGTTGGCGACTTTGACCAGCATGACGTACCGAGAATGACGTTCGACGAGAGTTGCAATGTAGCTATTTTTGGACCCTCCGATGAGATCGCCCTCCCAGTGGCCTGGAACAGCCCGATCCTCGACCGATGCTGGTCTTTCTGAGATTGATATGGCGTTCTTGATCTGACCAAGACCGTTGCGCTTGAGGCTGGCATGCTTAGACCGCCGAACTGTACGCTTGGCACGCAGATGCTCCAGCAGCTCCTTCTTGAGGACGCCACGTGCTTGTATGTATAGGCTTTTGTATATCGTCTCGTGTGACACTTGTCTCTGCGCCTCTCCCGGAAACGCACGTTTGAGCCAGCCCGCAATCTGCTCGGGCGACCATTTACGTCGCAGCTTTGCTGATACTGCGCGGCTCAAAGATGGATGACAAGCCAGCTTACATGCCTTGGGGCGCAAAGCGCGATCCCACGTTGCTTGGTCTGAAGTCACCGCACGATATCCAGCAGGCCCACCATTGCGCCTAACCTCGCGGCTGATGGTCGACGGGGAGCGCCCTAATTGGTGCGCTATCATGCGTAGTGAACATTTGATGCTCAGCCCACGCGATATTTCCTCCCGCTCAACAAGGCTCAAAGCACGGGTGCCAGGTTTGCGATCTGGTGGACGAATGCCACCCGTAGGCGAGATCACTGAAAAGACCGACGAGGAGGGCCTATCAAACACGCGCCCAATCGACCTCATGGACTCCCCACGTTGCCAACGATCCCAAATCTCCGTGCGCTGCTTAGACGAATAGTAAATTCTGCGACGATACTTCATGTTCAACACTCCATCTCTTCCAAAAGACTAAAGTGTTGCGTCCACCGGTTGAAACCACCGCCCATAGTGACAAATGCTGCGAGTGAAAAACGCTTAAGGCGCCTAAGTCGTGATATGAATAAACCAATAACGCGAGTTGGTGGGGGAAATTGGTGTTCTATTTGACAAGTGTTTTTTCTGAAAACGACTTTAGGGTTTATAAGAATCGGCACCCCGACAATCTTGATGATAAACACCCCTACGGACCGTCCCAGCAGGAGGGGGCGTTACGTCTCAGGCCATTGCTGGGCCGCGTGGAGTACACGCAGGATTGTCACAGCGACGGCGTTCTCAGCATAGATTACGATGTAGTTTGGCCGGATGACCATCTCGCGTGTGCCGTCGATCCGCCCCACGCGGTAGAGCTGCGGGCTATCGGGGAGGCGTGAGGTTTTCGCCTCAATTTCGTCTTTGAGAGCTTGGGCCGCGTCAGGATTGTCGTCGGAAATATAATTGATAATCGCGAGCAGGTCGGCGATTGCCGTTGCCTTCCATTCAAGTTTGAGCACGGCGTTTCTCGTCAATCAGCGCCTGCGCTTCCTGCATCACTTGGGTATGTGGAACAGCGGGGCGCGGATCATCCAGAGCTTCCTGCACTTTGGCTCGAAACCAAGCGTCATAAGCGTCTGGATCAGCAGTCAGGCCTGCGGGTAATCCGCCTTCCGTTGCAACGCGGGTCAACAGGATACGCACGGCATCCGAGAGTGTCAGGCCGACCCCAGCAAGGGCGTCAGTGGCTTTAGCTTTGAGTTGGTCATCCACGCGGACATGGAGCATCGAAGTTTGTGCGGGCATATGAGTATCCTCCTAAGTAAAATTGTATCTCAATTGAGATACAATTTCAACTACTTTCACCGATCCACAGCGCAGAGACTTTTGGACTTGTGAGCGATTGTTGAAATGCGACGCTTGTTAGCGTTGCTACCCCGGTTAGGCGGCCGGATGCTTTGGAAAGCGCCTAACTCGCTAAAGGGCAATTTCTCATTGAACCGCAGCACCTAGTGCCCTTTTTGAGAAGGGTTTTGACCAGTTGCTCCTCTTGAGACTTACGGAGAATTTCAAGTCGATTCAGTTGTTCAATCACTTCTCTGTTTGGGCAAGATGCTCGAAGTATAGCTTTATGAGATTTGTTACAGATCTCTTCACATGTAGCTCCTTTGCATTCCTGATTTCTATGTGGAAAGTGAAGTTTCTTGCACCCTCTTGGGCAAGGGTTTCGCAGATTTACGAAACCCTTTTCCTTGTCTTTGTGTTGCCTCAACGGCCTCTCATAAAGAAAGCCACGACTACGAAAAATTGAATCCAAGACCTCTGACTTCCAACCCAACGGCTCAGCTATCTCTTCCATTCGAATTTGAGTGTTTGCGGCGCTTCCGTGACTCAGGCCTTGATCACGCGGCCAAAGGCCATGCTTGGATGCAAAATCTTGATTAGATAGGTATCTTCCGAGCATCGCCCACCAACTCCATGCGTCTTGCTCACTAAAAACCGGGCGAGTTGAGTTCAAGTATAGGCAAAAACTTGTGTCATCGTTGATGTGCCGCTCAATACAGCACTTTGGCAAGCGCCTGTGAGCCGAAGTTTCAAATGCTTTGATAGAATCCGCGCCGACGGTCTCAATGCTTATGAAATACAGCTCACCCGGCGCACCGCTATCTTTTTGGCTATGGGCCTTAACTTCTAGCACCCTACGCTTCCGAGCTAGAACGTCGACCCAGTCGGGCTTGGCTTCAAAAAGAATATCTATCGAACTCATAGGCCGTCGAAATGCGCTCTGGTGTCATCTTGGGAGTTAGGTGCGTGTGCCCTAGCATACGGCGCTGCGACGACACTCGCGACGGGCTGACTGCTAGCCGTACTTACATCATCGAAGTCCAACTCGCCTGCTCCACCATCTGTGCCAACGACATCTCGAAGATAGCTCGGAAGAGACTTCATTGCAGTTGGGCCAAACCGGGTTTCATTGTGTTCACATGACTTCTGGACGCTTTCTGAAACGCTTGTCGCCTTACTTGACGCAACCCTGACCGAACGGTCGCCGCGGATTCCTATTCTCGAAATAGGCGTTGGCCCAAACTCGACACCAATCGCCAACCCCAAAGGCTCAGCACCCTCAAGCAAATCGCGGCACAGATTAAATGAAGAGCGAATACCTCCAGCGCATTTAGCTGCCTGCAACAATGTCTCTTTGGTATCCGTCTCCGTTGATGATCCGTGGGCGGTCAATGCGTGAACACAATCACCGATAAAGCGGATTTTCCGACCGCCAAAATCATCGCTTACCACGTGCTGAAATTCTTCACGAATGACATGCAACGCTTTTACAGCATCGCCGATCTTTCCCTGTGCTATTGCACCATCGACATAGTTGGTGAAACCAGAAAGGTCGGCATAGATCGAGGCAAGGGGCATCCTAATTGAATTACTCGGCGAAAGCTTGTCGAACTCAATTTCCGACAAAGGAGGTTCTTTGTAGTGAAACTGAAAATTTGGATCAGTAGGATTAGGCACTTTCTTGGAACGGATTTCAGAATGCCATTCTGTCAGAAGTCCTTCAACGTTGCTTGGCGATTGGTCAAGACCAAGAGTAACACCTTCTACAGCATCTCTCGATGAAAGATATCTGTCGAATGTATCTGTATCCAGTTGCAGTCGTGACTCCAACAAAGAACCCAGCTCGGGCCGACCGAGTTTAGCTCGAACTCTGTCGGAAACAAACAGTCCAGGCTCATCTCCGTCTGCCAACTTAGCAGCGTGGTTAGCCGGACTACCAAGGAACATTGGCTCTTGTTCTAAGCCTGTCCCATTATTGATTGCCACGCAGGGTCCGGCGTCAATTCCAATGCGAAAGCGAGCGGTAAAATCGCCTCCGGCCAGTTGTTTGTTCGCTTGCTCCGCAACATAGCGCAAGTCCCGCACGAACGCGAAAGCTTCGGCAATGGTTTCAGACGTCACACCATTTTGTCCGTTGCCTAAGATAACCGCATGCATTCGTCCACCATGGAAATCGACCCGTTGAGCTGGGCTATTTTCAATCACTCGATCACATGCACTGTAATGAAGGTGCAAAAATCTTAGAGCTTTAGCATGCGAGGCTTCTGTTTCGCGCAGTGCTTCCATCCGATATTCATCATAGTTCGTTATGGCGACGTAAACCTGCACAGTATCGACAACAACTGCTCGCCCTTTTGGAAGTTCATACAAAGGCTGAGTTTCTCTTTGCCCCGCAGCCATCAAAACAGCTCGCGTCTTGGTGAATTCCGGCAAATACTCTTCGTAGAAGTTCTGAACTTCAATCTTAGGTGCATTTGCAATTAAATTTTGGATGCGGTCTCGCGCAGCATTGTATCGCCAAGTCATAGCAGCTCCTGTCTCAAAGTACCTCGCGCAGAACAAGGCGTCCTCTATTTTCTTGTTACATCCTATAAAATAGGGCTTCATAAGTTAGTGTCAAGGTGCTATGGTTCATAAAAAGATCGGGGGATAGCCTTGGAAGAGTTCAAAGACATAAAAACAAACATAAGAAGGCGCTTCGAGTTCATAGAATTCTGCCTGAACTGGGACGGAAAGGTTGGCCGCCCGCAACTTCAGGATCAATTTTCGATATCGCCACAGCAAGCAACTACCGACTTGACGACATATCTGGATTCCTGCCCCGGAAACATGAGCTATGACCCAAGGCAGAGAGCCTACATTGCAGGCGATAGTTTTGAGCCAAAGCTCATTTCTGGAGAAGCCTCAGAGTATTTCATGCATCTGGAAATGCTCGCAAAAGGCTATCGAACAAATAGCGAAGTTTGGATTAGGAATCTACCACAGGTCGCAACTGTATCAGTTTCCTCACGTCCGCTGAGCAAAGCAACAGTGAAAGCCGTTGTTCAGGCAATAAATTCTGAATCAGCGCTTCTTTGCGATTATGCCTCGATAAGTTCAGGCAGCGTAAGCAGCCGTACCCTTGTTCCGACGGCGCTGGTCAGCGATGGGCACCGATGGCATATCAGAGCATATCATTTGGAAGAAGCTCGCTACGGTGACTATGTGCTAACGCGCATGACCCGACCAGAGTTAACCTCGCGCCCAGAAAAATCGATTCCTATCGACGGTGAGTGGACCGAGAACATCATTGTCCAGTTCTCGGCGGCAGGCGTTCACAACGAATGGAGACGCTCCCAATTGGAATACGAGTATGAAATGGAGGACGGCAAACTACCTGTTTCAACAAGCAAAGCACTCCTATTTTATGTCTTACGCCAATATGGCTTCAATCCATACGACCGAGAAGAAAATGGCATGATGCGGAACGTCAGTAGCTTTCAGTTACAGGTGTCTAATCTAGAGGAGGTCGAAGAGTGTTTGCGCCGAAGAGATTAGCAAAAAAATTTGCCGAGACAAGCATAGCGGATCCACTTGCACAGTTCAGCGGAGAGGATCGTGACCGACGCATATTGCGGATTTTAGGCGAAAACCCTGCAATCGGTGCTGATACCGATGTCTTGGATTTTTTTATGTTAGCTGGCGAGCTTAAAGGGTTTATGCAAGGCCATGAAATCATTACCCAAAATTCGAATGATAACGATGTATTTTTCATACTTTCAGGTGAGGTCGACATCTTAACAGACGGGCAGAAAGTCGCGTCTCGTTCAGCGCCAGTCCAAGTAGGCGAAATGGCAGCAATGAAACCAGGTGAAGTACGTACTGCAACGGTACGAGTTCGCTCTCAGACTGCTGCGATGTGGCGTGTCTCAGGCACAAAATTTCAGGATATTCTAGAGGCAAATCCAAGTTATCGGGATAGACTTAGCAGCGATCTAGTCCACCGATTTCGACAACGAATGAGTATTGGAAAAATTGCGCGAAGCAATGGAATATTTAACTGGACTGCCGTATCTGCAATGCTTGGGGTAATAGCCTTTGTCGCGGCGTTAGTTCTGACGCAAATGGTATCATTCTCTTTGATTCAATCCTCGGTGCTGTCCATCGCTAGCGGGTTAGGCCTATTTCTGCTGAGTATGATGTGCAATCCGGACCTTATTTATCGAAATATGTTTCGCTTATCGGGCTTCGGCATTATTAGCATAGTTGTTTATGGTTCAGCCAGTTGGGCGTTGTCAGTGGACGGTCAAGACCAACCTTTGCCATTCTTGTTGGATTTCAACACCGGCGGAGAGATCAAGGCTAGTGTGCTATTCGTTACGATAGCTGGTTTACTCGTATTGGCTATAATTTCTTCCAACAGCGACCTTCGGATGAAAGATAAATAGGCGGCTTAGCTTAACAGAAGGATGGAACCTGTCTGTCGTCATATAAAGTTGGACGTCAGAGCGGCTTGAGTATTGGAGACTCTGGTTCGTTTGTGTGAGTGCGACGGATATACCGAAGCAGGACAAAATCAAAGCTGGTTTGGGGAAGCTCAAGCCAGCTTTATTACTTTTCGAGTTTCCTGATTTTATTTAATATCTTCAGCGCATTAAAGCTTTTTTGTAGAACTTCGCTGACAGTCATATCGTTTTCAATCGCGTAGATTTTAACATCTCTCTGAAAATCCACGGGAACTCTGACATTAAATTGATCTTTTTGCGTCATAAATTTATCCTTTAGCTGCAACAATAGATCGAAAAATATAGCTTTGACTACAACTAAATGATTGAATTGATTAATTATTTTGTAATCCGGAGACTACAAAATCAGTCTCTTGACGTTCAGATTCAATCTGAGTTAGGCATACAACATGACACACGCACTTATCATTCTGAGCCAACGAATACCCCTCTAAACGAACGTTTTAGAGGGAGTGGCATGGTGCGGCGCGGACTTTATACGTCCTACTTAGTTGTCGATTACAGCGTAGCTCCCCCCTCAGCACATTTGGGTCGATAGCTGGCCATACCCACCACGCCCCTGATAAATTATTTTTTCGACTTCTTATCGCTAGATAGTTTTCTGATCTCAGCAGTCAGCTCTGCAACTTCTTTCCGCAAGGATCTGTTATCTTCAACAGCTTCACGCGCACGAACAGCCTCTTCTGTATACATCTTGTCAGCTTTATCAGCTCTCTTAGTTTCAGCAGTCAAAGACGCTTGGGAAGCCTTCATGTCACCGGTCAAACTGTGCAGAGATGTCTTGGTTTCCTCAACTAGCTCACCTAGCTCGATGATTTCTTCCTTCTGAGATTCAACTGCGACATCAAGTTGAGACTTCATGTCTGCAATCTCTGACTTATGCTTCGCGCCCAGTTCAATAAATTCTCTCTGGTGGGCAGTATTAAGCTTAGAGACTTCGGCCGCAGCTTTCTCAATAAGTTCGGCGCGTGTCTCTCTGAGATCCTCTGAATATCCCCTAGCATTAGCTTCAATTCGAGCTTCGAGCGCTGCAACCTGCCCGATTTTCTGATCGCGTGAAGATCGTGCATCCTTTAGGTCTTCTTCAAGGTCTTCGATCTTAGATGCACTCTCAGTTGATAGCCCTTCTTTCTCAGCTTCCAACTTTTCGACTTCATCTTGCTTCTCATCGACCAGGCCAGAAACATCTTTAAGTTCTTCAGTAATAGTAGCTAATTTTTCTTTCAGACCTTCGCGCTCGGCATTATAAGCCGCCTCGGCCGTAGCTTTCACTTGTGTAAAGAGATCGTCCGCAAGTGTTGTGAACATCTCTTTAACGCTCGCCGGTGCTTTTTCTGCGATGATAATCGCGTTGGAAACAGCTTTATAAATATTTGAGACTTGTGTGTAATTACCACCGACAATTTTGTAAATCGCCCGCGCAGTAACCTTATCACCTGCTTCTTCCAGCTGCTTAATTGCAGCTTTAACGTTAGCTTCGGAGGCTTTTGGCTCTCTTTTGATCGCTATTTCTTCGATAACGCGTGTATCTTCAGTCATATTTTCTCACTTTTGATTATGTTGATAACAGTGGTAACGTTTAATAACGTTATCTTTGTTACCTGAATAAGGTTTCGGAATGGTTCGGTCCAGAAAACAACTCAATAAAAAAGGGAAATCAGCGATATAGCGCCGCAATAACAAGATTATCGTCTGTTATCAAAGACCTCAACTTGGGAATAGACCCTCACACCGTAAGAAAGATAAAGTATGAAAAATGTTATTTCTTGCCGCCACTTATCTAATCCGTGTGCCTTTGTAAGAGCGGCCAACTTAGCTGCATTACTTCTTCTATTTCCGCTTTCGAGCCTGCCATTTCAAGTGTTTGGGTATAAAAAGGTAGATTATTTGAGCGTCCATCTGAATCGCTGAAAGTGTCGCGGCCCGCAGCCAGCTTGTTGGCGAGGACACGGTTTCAGCGATTCAGATGGATGCGCTAAATGATCACAAACAGATTCGAAACGACCTCGATGCTCGCGAATGTGCTCATCGCGATCTGCCATATGGCGAATATGTCCGTCATCAGAGGTTTTAGGACCATGAGTAGCTAAAACGATGTAGAGTTCGGCTCACCGTGCGGTTTGCATAATAGGCGTGTTTTTGTGATGCCCGCGTGAAGCAAGGCCTCATTTAGGAATTAACTCTTTGAGCCACCCTTGGAAGTTTGAGATGCGTCCAATCCCAGCTTGACGAGCTCTCGAATTGCTTTTGTCCGCGCTCGAATTCTATTGTCAAATCCCCAACTATCAATTGCCTCTACTTCATCTGCCGGCAAATAGATGTGTAGCCGAATGCTGGCTTTCTCTTGATCATTACTTTTAGTCATAGTTTCTCCAATCAACTTCAATATGAAGTATAACACACTTTGTGTCAAATGGGGTATTGACACATCACAAACAAAATGGCACAAAGAACCCACGATACACAAATAAATTTTGGAGATACACTATGCTTAAAATCGCAAAAGAGATTTTCCATTCTCTTCACGTCTTTGCTGTGATGGCCCACGTGACCCTAGTGTTCGGCGAGTTGCTGCACGTTCTACCGATGGCCTAAAGGACTAAGCAATATGAAACTATTACTCTTCCAGATACCCGAACAGACCGTTGCTGAGACCATTGACGGTTAAGCAGCTTGAAACCACCCGCACAAAGCTCAAATGTTTCGAGCCCCCTACCCTCCCCAGCAAAGTGACTGGCACCAGAAATTTCACCCCAAAAAAGTCTACGTCCTAGCGCTGAATCCCTCACTATTTCGACAGAAAGCCACCGTTGGAAATTGTGTTCCAACCACAACTTTTTGGTTTCTTTTGTAAGAAGTAATGGGGGGAGCCGTTGATATTTCAAATTCAGCCCAACTCGACAAATTGGTTACCTCGTTCCCGGGATTGCTATAGCCAATAAAAAGTCGCCAAATTTTGATCAGACAGAACAAATGGAGCCGTAACTCTATTTGAGAGGTCGCGCCCTAGTCCTAGAATACCAATAATTTGCACGCCACGGAATTACCCTCCCTGCCCCATTTTTAGAGCTGTGGCACCGCCTGAAACCTTTACCAGTGCGTCTCCAGGACAGGTCTTTACTCAGCGAATTATACCTCGCTGTGAGGATCTCAAGCCGGTGACCTTCGTAAACCAAATTTCCGGCGGCAACGTACCACGCCTCACTCGCCCATAAAATCAGCGCATCAATTTTCAGGTATTTTGTCACACGCGACAATCTCGAATCCGTCCAGTTTCCCGGTAACCTTTTCCAGAACTGATTGCGCAATTTCTGCGGGGCCACATACTATTGCTTCCCGCGTTCGAGCGCGTTCGGGTTTTGAAACGCTTCGCTTATACTTAACGCGACACAATTCCTTAGTGTCAGAGTTGGTATATAGAGAGTTATTATATACCATTCCTGACGTTAACCGGAGCGGAGCAAGATCCGAGTTGGCCGTTTCGTGATTATTCCAAATATCTGGCAATAGTCGTGCAGCCTCTCTCCCCTCAAGCGGGATGACATTATATTTCCGCGCCGCGCACTCTATCCGGCTTCCCCCTCGTTTGAAGTCGTCCCAATGAACAACTCTATCGACCGTGATATCCAAGGCCATCTCACTTAAGAGAAAAACCTGTTTTAGCTCTGTGTTGTGAATCAAACGAATTCGGTCAATTGCCTGCTCGGCTTCAGCTTCGCGGATCTGATACAAAATGCGTTTGACCCACGGGTCGGGATGGCTCAAAACCCGAACGGGGACAGCACCATCCTCTATTCGAATGCCACGCCACTCCCAAATCGCCGGCGCTGACATGAACGAAGCATTCGTTTTCAAGGCATATGCACGCGCAATAAGTTCTACAGCCGAAAGTGGTGGTTGCTCGCGACCGATAATAATGACTGAGTCGTAGTCTTCCCATCGGTTAAGCCCGCGTAGAGCTCCAAAGTGACCAGCGCGAGGCGAGCCTTCTAAGCCGAGTTTCTGAATGATTTTCTTTGTTGCAAACACCGCGGCAGTGTCATGTCCCTTCAAAACAGTATCCAAATGCTCTCGCAGATCACAACTTTTCTGAGCGATATCACCATAAGCGGGCTTGCCGCCCCTCCCCTCCCCACAAACATATTGGCGTGAGAACTGGCAACCCACGACTTGCGTGACCACGGCGTTGCGCTCAACTGGATAGTGATGAATTATTAAATCCGATCCAAACATGGCTTTGGCAATCTCCTCATCGCCCGTCCCGTCTAAGTAAAGAAAAGGTGCGTTAACTCCATGTAGCAACGGGCGAATTCGCAAAATTTTTATCCCAGGAGCTTGAGAAGATTCTGCATCCTGAATATCCGCACTCTCTTGAACGATGGAAATTGGAGTAGCATGAGTGCCACTTAATTCATCCCGCAAGACTTCAAGAAAGGTCTTAATCTTGTCGACTCGTGGTGGGTTGCTCTGTAATAACTGAGCCATAAGCAGTTTTGACGCGGGTCGTCCGCGTTGACCTGAAAGGTTCAAATCCTTCAAACTATCCCCCAGACTCGAGACTACGCGCCCTGCATAGAAAAAATGCAAATTTTTCAACGCCTTATCCACTATCTCCAGATCTACCCCAGATTTGCGGAGTTGATCTAAGGCAGTCGAGCTATCGCTTTGCATTGCAAGTGCAAAGTTTCGCAACAATGGCTGTAGGGTATTTTGAGCAATTTCATGCGCATCAACGGCGGCTTCTGTCAGGGTTTTTTCAGAAGCGCGATACGGTAAGCCGCCAAATTGAAAGCTTGCCTCCAGATCTTGAAACGACAGGCTAATGTCTTCAACGGCAAAATCACTTGGCCGTTCGTCAAACACAGCCAACTCAGGCTTCACCTCGGCTGGCAACGGCAAAAACGCGTATTGGGGCGGCGCGAAGAGTACCAAGCCCTCTGGTTTGGAGACCAAATTCTCGACTTGCCTTTCTTGAAGCATGTAGCCGCATTCATTTCGCAACGGACATTTTAAGCAAAGCGTACTTCGCACCGTCAGGCCCATCTTAGCAACTTTGGTTGCCACATCCGGAATGAGACACATCTTTTCTCCCGCAGTGCCATCTGGGTTAAGCCTATTGCGCCCGCGCACAACAAGGCACTCAGGCGAACCTTTAGGGGAATTCCTCGCGTATTCGGCTGCGGCTTCCTCGCATTTGGCGTGGTTCGGCAGAAACATAGCGCTCACGAGCCCAGTAGCCTTGTGGAGCCCTCCTGGTGCCCCATTGCGGCCAGTAAGGCCAGACGATTTCCCGACCCCTTGCGCACCCGCCAACATCCAGCGAGGGGCCGGTGCTGACGACAATTCAGATTTGGCATTCCTTGCGAAATCTACGGCTAGATCTACCCAAGAATTAACGGTTGATCGATGCTTACCAATAGCGTCATTCCGGTCCAAATTCGCTCTCGGAAAATAGGGCTCAATGACATTCGGTTTGGGCGACGACTTGCGCATGAATATTGGCGCTTTAAGACCCGATTCAAACCCATTTTCAACAGCTTCCCTATACCGACCGTGGCCTGTTGCAGCAGCCGCTTCCAATAAAGCGTTTTTGGCCGCGTCGAGCGAAAGTGAACCTGCTGAAACCAGTCCCGCGATATAATATGCTTGTTTGTTAATTTCGACATTGCGCAGGTCTGCCTTACGTATCCGGTTGCAAGCATCAGTTAGCTTTTGCACGCCACCAGAGGTATTCGTGAATGAATTCGAGAGGGTTGGGGCGGGGTAGATGTCACATTTAATGGAGGGAGCAGAATCAAGATTTGCCGGCCGAATTGCCGCTTCTGTAAGCCCAAACTCATTCACTGGCGCAAAGTCACGTATCCCGAGAAAAGTGCCGGATCGCGGAACTCCAATGAGTGGGTCAGTACAGTCTATAATTATTGGCGCCGCAGTGTAATTTGGTTGTATTGGGCATGCTAGTTGTGGATCAGACCCAACCCGATTGTAGAGAGCGCGTCTTTGGGCTTCAAATAGCGGCTTATCCAAAAGAATCCAAAAATGGAATTTAGCCAGTCCTTCGGCGCGAGTTGTTCCGGCACTCGAACTGGCTTGCCAATGAACGCTAACACCCTCTAGAGCAGGTAGGCGCGCAACGACGGATCGCCAGATGACGTCCGCGAGAGCCGTCGAGTCATGCCATCCAAACCCAGCTGGGATATCGAACTCATCGATGTCAAAATGTGCAACCCTACTTCCATTATCCTCAAGACTCGCAGGCGCGTCTGAGCGCGAATTCTTACGCCGGTAAATTCTATCCGCATTCTCATAGGGTTTTGTTACACCGCCGGTAACAACCATTTTGTTTGTTTGCGTTTCCAGTCCCGTCAGTAAGTTTGTAAGCGCTGCGAAATCATTTAGAAGAATCTTTTCGGCTTGAAACCATTTTGCGTTGTCGTAACTCTGAGGTCCCGTCGCTCTGATGATTTTGGTACATTTTTTGCCACTGAGAGCTGTTAGTACCGTCACTTGCGGAGCTGCTAGACTTTCAGTTATCTCATATTCTCGATCTTGCGAATTCTTCGCCATATTCTGCCCGTATTCTGAGCGCCTTTGGGCGATAGGTATTTAAACAAGAAGAAAAATATCACCTCATCCGAATAACCAAATTAGTTCCCGCAAGCACACCTTAATATGCACAGCGACATGCGGTGCGAGATCAAGGGTGAACGAGCAGAGTTTCACTGGAATTAAAGTTTGGGGCAGGTAGATTTTTGGTATTAACTAGTTTTTAATTATTGTCGCTGCGCCAGAGTTAACCGCAATTGTTGATCTTTTTTATCAACGTACAACGGTGTGATCGATGCTTTTTCGAGAGATAATGTACGACACCTAATACCTCCGATAATTTTTATAGCAATCTTCGAAAACAAGCGAGTTATGACTGAATCTGGTGTTTGGGCGGTTTGAAGGTTGGCGGCGTATCTGGTTGATTTGTTGTTGTGAGACAGCAGCCCAACCAAAGGAGATACACCACCATGGAAACGACTAACATTGTTGATTTTGCGCGTCGAGACAGGATCACGGACGCGCTGACGGATTTGCTGAGAACGGGAGCACAGGAATTGATCGCGACAGCAGTTGAAGCTGAGCTTGCTGGTTATCTGGCGCAATTTGCCGACTTGCGCACTGATGCAGGTCACGCGGCTGTCGTACGCAATGGCCATCATCCTGAGCGCCCATTTCAAACGGGCATTGGCCCTGTGAGCGTGCGCATTCCAAAGGTCCGCTCTAAGGATGGCACACCTGTGACGTTCCGCTCGGCCCTAGTGCCACCCTATGTGCGCCGCACCAAGACGTTGGAAGCCGCGCTACCGTGGCTGTATCTAAAAGGCATTTCCAGCGGCGAGATGGCTCCCACGCTCAAGGTTCTTCTAGGCCCTGAGGCCCAGGGCTTATCCGCGAATACTGTCTCACGTCTCAAGCGCGATTGGGCCAAGGAATACGACGGCTGGAGAGAAGCAGCACTGGACGATGAACCCTTGGTCTACATTTGGGCGGATGGTGTTCACAGCGGCCTTCGGGGAGAGAATGATAAGCTCTGCGCACTTGTGATTGTTGGGGTCACGGCTCGTGGTCAGAAGCGGTTCTTGGCAATCGAAGACGGGGTGCGCGAGTCCACCCAGAGTTGGCGAGAAGTTCTGCTCAACCTCAAAAGCCGGGGGATGAATGCCCCCAAACTGGCGATTGGAGACGGTGCCATGGGGTTCTGGGCAGCCATGGATGAAGTCTATCCCACAACGCGGCACCAACGTTGCTGGCAACACAAAACGATGAACGTGCTCAACTGTTTGCCGAAGCTGTCTCAGCCAAAGGCAAAGGCAGCGATCCACAATATCTGGCAGGCCGAGACCAAAGCGGATGCAGAAAAGGCGTTCGATCTGTTCATCGAAACCTATGAGCCAAAATATCCCAAGGCGGCACTGTGCCTGCAAAAGGACCGGACCGAACTCATGGCATTCTTCGACTTCCCAGCTCAACATTGGCAGAGCATCCGCACCAGCAATCCAATTGAATCCGCCTTTGCCACGATCCGCCACCGTACCAAACGCTCGAAGGGCTGCCTGTCACGTGATGGCATGCTGCACATGATGTTCAAGCTCGGACAATGCGCTGAACAAAACTGGAGGAAGCTACGCGGCTTTGACTACCTGGCCAAAGTCATCACAGGCGTCACGTTTAAAGATGGAATTGAAGCCGCTAACCCAGACCAGATCGCCGCATGACCAACAATCCTCAAACACCAGATTTGACAATAACTCAAAACAAGCTCAGAAGATTACGGACTTCGCTGACGGGAAATTCAGAATTCAAACTCTCGAAACTACTCCCCCTCGATCCGCGCAATCTCTCCACGCAGCTGCTTGATCTGTTGCGATTTCTGAAATTCGTCGATCAGCAGCAAGAACATCTTCGTCTTTCCGCCGTGCTGCATTCTAGAGTTCTCAAAAACCAGCTTCATGAATTCGTCAGCTCGCGATTGTGGCACACGAAATTGCAAATGTACCGCTTCTTCGTCACTTATTTTAGTCATACATCTATCCTTTTCTGTGAAGGATAGGCTGAAAAATCTAACCTTGGCTAGTGCTAAATCATTGATTTAATTGTAGTATAGGTACTACACATGACGCTATTGACATCTGAAAATCGGATACCTATTTTAAGATCATGATCCGAAACGTACTCATATCCAACACCCAAATATCTGCCTGAAAATTCAGGTGGCCCACATTTCTGTGGGAGGGCTTTGGAAGGACATCGGACTTATATCCCGAAAATATTGGCGGCAGATTACCGTGATTGTCGAGAGTTCAAATCTCTCCCCTCCTACCATTTTTACTAGGGGTATTTCTATTGGAATACAAAAATGCAATCGACTTTGACAACATCCAAGAAAGCCTTGAGCGTGAGCTTGGCCTTGGTTTTGAAGGCTGGATCCCGAAAATTGAAATTGGATTACTTGAGTTGAAGTTAGAGCTTCAAAACTGCGAAATCACCCCACCTATCATTGTGCAAATGAAGGAAAGGTTTGGTGACCTTCGGATTTACACTGACTCACAAGAGCCGGCGGCCGTAAGTGAGGCGTTAGAAGACATCTGCCGGCATGTGAACTCATCGTGTCAGCGTTGCGGTAACGCTGCTGAAGTCCAGGTAGTCTTCGGCTGGGCGATCCGACTTTGCTGTCACTGTTATAATAAATTCTTGGACGAGCGCTTCGACGGCGCAGAATCGCGATGGCCTGATAGTTTGAGCCCATTTGACGTCGCAAATAAGTTCCCGGATCTTGTGAGACCTGATTGCGCAAGTCTTCTTCCGAGTGTTGGCCAGGGCTGGCTCGTCGCTTTGGGTCAGTATCTAAAAGAAATGGATTACGCTGTGCAGCGAGCCGAATTACCGCCCGGGACTGTGCAAATTTGCGATATCAAAACAAAAAATCGAAAGATCTCTCTGAGCTATCATCAATATCACGAGGTAGCTGAATTATCAGAGCTGCGCTTAGAATATGCCACCTCACAAATCTGCACGCGCTGCGGACATCGAGGTAGCCGGCGACGCGATAAGAATTATGCGGACTGCTTGTGTGATTATTGCTCTACGAAAGGCTGGGATCCGTTCGCCCATAATTAGTGGCGCCCCTTCCCTTTCCGAGTCGGAATCGGTCGACCCGATTCTACATATAGTGTCCAATGTTGTGTAATAGAGACTGATGTAGTGTCTTAATAGACTCTAGTTTAGCTATCATGATAGAATGAGGTTAGTGGACTAAATATAATAATTTCAATGGGTTAGCTTGTGTTATTGACTTATAGTGAGTGAGATAATGACTATTTCTGAAAAGTTCTTGCTTTCGTGCACCCAAATCTGGCACAAATATATCAAAACAGTAAACAACGAGAGGTCCAAAGAGACCTCCGAGGCAGATACCGAGCAGGAGAAACAGATGATCTAAGCACCCTTCCCCAGAAAAGCAAAAGCCGTCCAGCGGAAACTAGACGGCTTTTATAAATCAAAATGTCCTTGCAGACATCCAGAAAACTAACACCTTCAGGATAGCAGGACACCTTTTACGTCGCAAGTGTTTTTATACTTGTGCGAAGGAGAAAGAATTGTCTTCTACTCTAAAAATAGATGCGACTAAAGGATTTGTCGCCCTCCCCGCCTCCGTCATGGATTTTGAGATGTCTCTTGGAGCATTTAGAGTTCTCGTTGAACTCTGTAATCTCGCATGTATCCGCGGATACAGTTGGCCAGGCCAAGATCAACTTGCTGAAAAAATGGGGCGCTCTAAAGCCTCCATTTCAGCATATGTTAAAGAACTTCGAGATCTTGGCCTTATCGAGACTATTAGTCAGAAAATGGCATCAGGATATAACTACCGGTGCAAATACCTTGTTACTTTTTGGGCGAGCTGGATTCAGACGCGTAAAGAGAACCAAATCAAAAATAATAAGCCTGCGAACAGTAATCAGCCCGCTGAAAGCAGCGTTCGACCTGCTGAACGCCCTTCTTCGAAGAAAAACAAGATATATAAAACACAAACTAGCGAGATCGCGAAGCGTCTCGCCGGTGATGTAAATGATGCTTATGAAGCTTGGAAAGAAATAATTGACCCTCGGTCAAACAAACTAAGAAAAGAACCGCCGCCCGGGTTGGCTAGTTTTTCAAAGAACCTTCTATCTAAATTTCCGAACCAGCCAAACATCTCACTGGGCGAGATTGAGGATGGATTACAGGGTATCTGGAAGACCCTAGGGCTCAGTGTATCCGCGGACACACTCAATCTTCAGTCTGCATTATTATCTCGTCACAACTGCTCTCAAGCAGCTCTAATCAATATCCGCGCAGAGATTAAGGCCGCTTGGCAACCGCATTGGAAAAAACCACCGACGTCGGATCAGTTTAATCAATTCATATCGAAGCATATTGCGAATAAACCAACGCTAGATCGATTGTCCTTCATTTCTTGTGCACTCTTATCGCATGAAAACAGTGAAAAACGATTGCCAAGGGCAGCTTAGCTCAGTTAGGGTTAGTGCAAACACATCCGGAGAGATGAAAATGAGCAGCATTGAAACAGGTGTATCCGCGGATACACAGCCAAAACCGCCTGAGGATCTTCAGATGTTTGCGGAGCGTTTGACAAGAGTCATGGGTAACGTAAACACAAAGCTTCAGCGCGACCTAACTCTAAAAAATAGAGTTGCTCGTAGATTTTCACAGCGCGAGGTTGCTGACTTCGTTGGCGTCGATAAAAATTATCTCATCCGATTAGCTAAGACTGAACCCTCCTTTCCCGTGGGTGTTGTTCGCGGACGCGAGCGCACCTTTAGCCCTGATGAGATTATGCTCATTCGAGCCTTGATTGGATCAAACCCTCTCCAAAAACGACCACATCTTTTCTGGAGAAAACCAGACGAGGAGCTGAAGGTCGTTGTGTTTGGGGCGCAAAAGGGAGGCACCGGCAAGAGTTTGAGTTCAGCTCACTTTGCACAGTATCTTGCTCTTACGTACGGTATGCGCGTTGGTGTGATCGACAGTGACCCGCAGGGCACTGCATCACTCTATTTTGCAAATGAAGATCTACCTCTCTTTAAGGATGACACACCTACCCTTGCGGATTTTATGGGGGTTGATGAGCCTGGGCAGGAGCAACCCACTAACCATGATGCTAAAACTTTAAACAGTTTTTGGCAGCCGACACCTTGGCCCGGACTGCGCCTTCTCCCTGGCGGAGCCAATATCCTTTCCGGAGACGTAGCCCTATATTTTATGCGAGCGACAACGCGTATCCATAAAGTATTCTCAAATGCCCTGAAGATTTGGTCTGACGCTTATAAACCAGATACCCAGCCCGGAGATCTCCGAAATTCAGACGGCACCTTCAACATGGAAAAATATGAAAAAGCGCTTTCCGAAACCTTTGACGTGATTATTGTTGATCAACAGCCGAGCATCTCCCTGATGCAACTCAACCCCCTTGTATCTGCGGATACACTCATTATCCCGCAGACAATGAAAGGGTTTGATTTATCCACATTAACCACATTCATTTCCGTACTGCGAGCCTATCTGGAGACACTTACTGCGAACGATCCAGACTTGCATCTCGGGACCGGTAAGCATGTCGTTTTGCCAACCATCGTTCAAGAATCGAATGACAAGGATACTGGACAAATTCTTGATCTGTATCGTCGCGCCCCAGATCTTATTTCTCAAGTCTGGTACAGCCGCTCAGATGCGATTGCGAATGCTGCCGAGGAGTATAAGAGTATTTACGAGTACCAGCCACCTGACAGCCGCAGATCGTCTGCAAGGTCATTTCTTAACAATGCGAATGCAGTGAACGATGCTCTCGTTAAACGAGTTTGGCCGGAACTTCCATCTCGAGGGTTTGCAGAAGTTTTCATCAAAGAACACTGGGGTGAGTAGGAATGGCTAAGAGAATTTTATCAGTCAAAGTTGACCAAAGCGAAGTTGTATCCGTGGATACAATTAAAACCAACCCATTTAAAAGCGGAGCGATGCCTGAAATGTCAGGTATCGTAAAGGGCGTTGCTGCGGGTGATCAGGCGCAAACGATCCTTGAATTGAGGGAAAAACTACTGGCGTCTGAAAAGAACCCGCAAGCCGAAAAGAGTAGGGTGGTTGATGATATTCTTGCCGGCCGTTTAGCAATTAGTATTCACCCAGATTGGTTGATCGATCAGGTCGGGTCCGACAGAGATAACCCGCTAGGTAGTAGTGGTACGGCGGAAAGCGACTTCGCACGCTTAGCAGATGACATTGATCTAAACGGACAAATGCAGCCAATCAGGGTGCGTGTATCCGCGGATACTTCTGATATCAGAGAAGCGCTTTATATCCTTGCGGCCCAAACCGCAGAAGGCTCGACTAATACCTCCCAGAAACCTCCCGGAGAGCTCGTGGACCGTCTCTTCTTACAGTCCGGCCGCAGGAGAACGGCCGCTTGTAGACAGAAAAATAAACGCGTCATGGCTTTTGTATCCGCGGATACAACGGAAGGATCTTCAGAAGAAGCGACTGATCTACTGGAAAGATTCCGTGAAAATGAACTTCGGTCAGACCTGTCTGGCTGGGAAAAACTAAAAAGTATTGCTCAAATCAAGAATGCTATGCCTGAACTTTCCCAACAAGATCTATCAAATAAGCTGGGTATCGGACGTGGGGATATTTCAGTAGCTGTTAGTGCAGTAGAACTTGAGAACGAGCTAGAGGGTTTCTATGGCGCCAAATTTCGTGAAAACGGTATCCGGTGGTTTCGGCAAAGCATTCCGACAGTGAAGGTCTGGGTAAAAGATGGCCGGCCGGAGGAGGGTGTATCCACGGATACACTGGAAAAACCAGCCAGTATCAAAAAGAAAGTTGACAAGGATTTTCACGTCTTTGAGCCGCATACGCTGAAAGCCCGGCGTCGGGGCAATAAGATTGAACTCTCGTCTGGGTATACACTATCTCTTGGTGCGGATGGCGTCACCTTTTCCGTAACAAATGCATCCACTGGAGAATTTGCGAGTAAAGAAGGTGTCGCTGACTTGATGAAAATCCTGACCTCAGCCCTTAAGAACTCCAAAATTCAAGTCGATTAGAAGGCTGTATCCGCGGATACAACTCCGAAAAGCACCTCCCCTTTCGGACTATAGTCCAAGTGTTTTTCTCGTAAGGCCTCGATTATGTCATTGAGGCACTAAGTCCCTTAATGCCAATAGAGTGCATCCGCGCCGCCTTCGGTGCTAGGGATGCCTTCGGCGACCACTTCGTGGGAGATTTTAGCGCAAAGATTTTCAAGTCTCGTCCGGTCGACTTGTAAAAAAACTGACCAAACAAAGTTTCACGCAATCAGATTAGTGCAACAGACCTCATCCATAACATTTAATTTGGGTAGGACAAAGGCACACAACCTATGCTAAGAAAACATTTGATGTTCGCACATTGTTCAATTCCAAGAAGAGCCTAATGAAGCACACGCTATCCGTTCAATCATCTTTCCAAGATTTCTGCCCAATAGCAGAAGCCGTCGAACGGCTTGCCAGTGGGAGTGGTGCCAAAGAACGTGGAGCAATCTACACCAAGCGGGAAGTAGTGGACTTCATTCTTGATCTTGTGGGTTATACCACAGACCAAAACTTGGCGGATTTTCGCCTCCTCGAACCGTCTTTCGGCGACGGAGATTTCATCTTCCCAGCCGTGGAAAGACTTTTGAAGTCCGCGCAACGAGAACCCAATGGACTAAAGTACAGCAGGCTTGCACCCGCGATCCGAGGCGTAGAGCTCCACCGTGAAACTTTTCATCGTAATCGCCTTTCTATGCAACGCATGATGATAAAGCAGGGTGTTTCGAAAAGTGACACGGAAACTTTGCTAAATACCTGGCTTACGCAGGGAGATTTTCTTCTAAGTGAATTTAAACATGATTTCACTCACACAGTGGGCAACCCACCCTATATCCGACAGGAAGCGATTCCTGACGTGCTCATGGGCGAGTATCGGCAGCGCTACAGCACGATATATGATCGGGCAGATATTTACGTACCATTCATTGAGCAATCGCTTCGTCTTCTCGGTGTGGGAGGCAAGCTTGGTTTCATTTGTGCTGACCGATGGATGAAGAACCGATACGGAAAAAAACTACGTGAGCTGGTGAGCAAAAACTACGAGCTTTCCACCTACGTCGATATGGTTGGAACAGACGCTTTCCACAGTGAAGTGAGCGCTTATCCAGCAATCACGTTGATCGAGCGCCGCACGCCAGGTCAGAGTAATAATTCGACGCGGGTATTTGCCCGCCCGGAGATTGATAGTGCAGCTCTGAGCGCCCTTGCACGGGAGCTTACTGCCCCGAAACTCAAGAAATTAAGCGGCGTCCGTGAGATCGACAATGTGGCAAAGGGCTGCGAGCCTTGGATACTAGAGGATTTCGAAGCGCTTGCTTTGGTACGGCGCCTGGAGGTGAGACTTCCCACACTTGAAAATGCAGGATGTAAGGTCGGAATCGGCGTTGCTACCGGCGCTGACAGGGCTTTCATCGGGGACTTCGAAGAGCTCGACGTTGAACCGTCCCGAAAACTCCCGCTCGTGATGACCAAAGATATTCTCGACGGCCATTCTCAATGGCGGGGTAGGGGAGTGATCAACCCTTTTGGTGATGACGGAAAGCTTGTGAACCTCGAGGACTTCCCGCGCCTGCGGAACCACCTGGAAGACCATTTCGAGCAGATCGCAGGGAGGCATGTCGCGATGAAAGCTCCGCGGAACTGGTATCGAACCATCGACCGGATTTACCCCGATCTCGCGGAGCGCGAGAAGCTTCTGATCCCAGATATAAAAGGCGATGCAGCCATCGTCTATGAAGGCGGCAAGCTCTATCCGCACCACAACCTTTATTACATCACGTCCGACGATTGGGACATACATGCACTGCAAGCCGTTATGCGATCAGGGATCGCACGTCTTTTTGTTGCGCTCTACTCGACTAAGATGCGAGGTGGATACTTGAGGTTTCAGGCGCAATACCTCAGACGCATCAGGCTTCCCCTTTGGGAAAACGTGAGTATACCCATGCGTGAGCGATTGAAGCGATATTCTGAGACGAACGACCGCCACGAGCTTAATAAGATAGTCGCTAGCCTCTACGGAATTTCCGCCAGTGAAATGGCATTGATTGAAGGGAGCGGCATACAATGACCCTTGATCTTGCGGACTACGAAGCCCAAGCACGTGAAGCAGTGAAACTCTTTTGGGGTAACAGGAAAGCCGCACTCGCTAAGCAAACTGATGCAGGCAATCAAGATGCAGGTGCACGCGGCGCAGTGACGGCTGGCAAGAATCTCGATGGTTTTGTCGCAATGGTTCAATCACTTGTGGAGGCAAACGAGCTTTGGGATGCCGAGATTTGCGTGAGAAAGCGGTCTCTCGTTCTGCCAGGGTTTTACCGACCGACAAAGGAGTGGGATATGCTGATCTTGCGGCGTGGGGAACTCGTGGCGGCGCTTGAATTTAAGTCTCAAGTGGGCCCATCCTTTGGCAACAATTTTAACAACCGTTCCGAAGAGGTCATGGGCAGTGCGCATGACATGTGGACGGCTTACCGAGAAGGCGCATTCGGAGAGGATACTTCGCGCCCTTTCTTGGGATGGTTAATGCTTGTTGAAGAGTGTGATGCATCGACCTCGCCGGTGAAGGTTTCAGAGCCTCATTTTCATGTTGATCCGGTTTTTCGAGGCGCATCATACATTGAACGATACGACATCCTTTGTAAGCGCCTTGTGCAGGAAGGGCTCTACAATAGCGCGGCACTTTTGGCGTCGCCGCGTGAAGCGGCGGCTGATGGTCAGTTTAGGCACTTGAGTGAGCTTGCATCACTTAAAACGTTTGTGACCGAGTTTGCAGGTCACATCGCAGCGGTTGCGGCGAGGTAGTTTACTATGGCGCTCATTCGCCCCCGATTTACCGAATTTCATGATGTTTTCGTGCCGCAGGCCGAGCTTGATTTTGCAATTCCGTTCGTTGATGAGGACATCCCTCTCTACGTCGACCCTTTTCTTTTGTGGCGCTAGCCTTCGTTTCAAGACAAAGGCCTTCACCAGCTTGTCTTGGGTGCATTCAACAATTTAGGGGCTTTGGCTAGGAAAGGTGATCGAGACACTGCAATAGGGCAGCTTATAGCTGCCTCTGAGTGTGATGAGGTAGGTCTTGGGACATCCGCCACCAGAAGAGGGACGCGGATCGGCCGTGCTAAGGCTGAGGAGGTTCTCAGTCTGTTTGAACGTATTCCCTACTGACCCTCCACGTTCACATCCTTGAGATGAACGATGAAATCCACCGCCTGAAGCACAGCCGAAAAAAGGATAATAATCAAAGTCTTGACGTACAATACAATCTATGGATGTATGTGGATATCGGTTAATTGTAAATGTGTAAGACTGTTTGATGTTTGTTGCGATACTCCTGTTCCTCCAGACAGCGCCTTTATCTGATTTTTCAGCCTATGCTCAAGATGGGTATGTATGAACCGAACTGCTAATTCCGCGCCCAGGAGCGTTTTTTCTACAGAACTACTTTAAGTATTTGGATAAATTGAGGTAATAAATGCCAACCGAAAAAGTTCTAGGTCGTTCAAACTATGACACTCTCTGCGCACGCGTTTCTTTTGTGTCGTCATGTGCCATTCTTCGGGATGCAGCGTCTTTTCTTAAAGCGAGCCTTGTGGTTGTCTTGGCTTTTGTAAACTCACCGGCAACCGCTAACACCATAGACAGCTCTTTAACACCGATGTCGGAGGAGCGCTCTCCCTGCACAGCCTTCACGGATGACGCGACCTATGTTGACTTTTCTATTCGGATGCAGCTTGAGGACCGCCATGTTCCGATGCGGGTGCCTAAACAGTATTTTGAAGATTTTTGGGATCGTAAAAGCGGCTATGAAACCACGTCGCAGCTGTTCAGCGTTGAAATTGGAAGTTTTGCACCGGTGAGTCGGCCAGAAACGTCAAAACGCAATCGCGTCGGTGTGCATAACTGGTTTACCTTCAATACTACCGACGTTGTCCCTCTCGATGAAGTGGCGGCGATTCATATGAAACTGTCTATCTTGATAAAAGATAGGAAACGCATCTCTGGTGTTTTCACTCGATTGCCCGGGCCTCATGGATTATATGAGTTGGGGTTTTCAGGGGTACAGCCTCAATTCCGACGTCCAGAAAATGTGTACATAGCGGAGTCGCCGAGCAAAGGTTTGACATCCGTCTTGGAATGCGACGCTCCAGACTCTGTTTTGAACCCAGGCTGCCAGCTCAATTTTCGTGCGTCGGGCATGGATGTGACCTTAAATTTCCAACGTTCAGACCTTCCGAACTGGCGTGAATTTCAAGCCGATACCACACAATTTTTAAACTGTGCAACATCCTCGGGAGCATAATTTTTCATGACTACATTGACCTCACAACAATTAGACATTCTAAGCTTCCACGCTGAAGCCGGCGACCGGATTGCCTATTACAGATCACTAGCATCATTTGAAGTAGCTTATGGAGCTTTGGCGCTCGGAGTGGTCCTTAACGACACTATAGCTGGCGCCGGAGCAAATAGCTTTTTCCTCACAACTGCAACCACTGAGCAGAAAACCATTACGGGCAACGACTTAGCAAGTGTCGGACTTGCTTTGATGGAAGAAGATCTGAAATTACGCATTTTGCGAAATGGGGCTGATCTTAGTGGCGATGATTACGAACGGTATCACAGAGAAGTCTTCGGGAGAGTTGCTGGCGTGAGCGCCGAGGCATGGACGCCCACAATTTTTCTGGATTCTTTTGGTGATGCAATTGAGCGTCAGGATGCTTGGGTAGAGCTAGCAGGATCTGGCCCAATCGCCTCGTACAACCTTATCGTAGCAAGAAGGATGGACGTAACAAACGAGTACTTAGACAACACAACTACTCCTTTAGGTGGAATAGTCTTTTCGGACTTGGACGCTATGACTAAAGAAACAATGCTCGCTATTGGAATCGAGGAAGAGTTCGCTGATTGGTTTATACAATATAGCGTATACTTGGATCGGCTGATAGAAGCTGGGTTTCCCGAAAGCTTCGTCGATTCGAGTAATATCCATGGCCCCTACGGTGTAAATATACCGAGTGAAGGCACCCTTGAAGGTGGTAATCATGGTTCAAACGAGTTAGTCGGCACATCGAACGCTGATGTACTTATCGGTTTTGATGGCAACGACACATTTGTGGGTCAAAACGGTGCAGACCGCCTTTATGGTGGAAACGGTCAAGATACCGCTAATTATTCTGTCGAGAGCGGCCCTATTAGAATTCAACTCGGCGCCCTTCAGAATGGCGCTGAAATAGAATGGGCGGGAGTTGCTGAGGAAAATGACGTCCAGCGGGTCGAGGGAAGCGATGGAGAATGGGATGTCTTAATAGATATTGAGCAAATCATAGGCACCAGCCTTGACGATGTTCTAGAGTTAAATGGAAGATTAGAAGACATTGGAGAAAGCCCAATTGCAAACACCGGTGTTGACGTTGGTAGCAATGGAATTTTGGGTGACACAATTGATTTAAGTGGATTGTCCACCGATGTCGGCGTTAACGTAAATCTTGATGACTCGGGGCTTCTCTGGGTGCGAGAAACAGACAACATGGGGATTGCTGCCCCGAGCTTTCAAGGGTATGGCTTCGAAAATGTTATCGGTACAAACGAGGCTGACACCATTATCGGTAACGTTGGCGACAATACTATCTTCGGCGGTGCCGGAGCCGATACCCTTGAAGGGGGCGGTGGTCAGGACACCATTTATTTCGACGCCGATGATACCTCTGTTCGAGGAGGCCACGGCTATGATGTCGGCTATTTCGGATATTGGGTCCGAGAGGGTTTAGAGACAGATCCAACTGCTAGGTTTAGACCGAGCGAAAATGCTGCCGTTGTCAGTCTTCAAGAGATGGAGCTAGAGGTATTCGTCGGGGGAGCTGGGAACGACATAATCACATCGACTGAAAACACGACGGTAGTTTTGGCTGGTGGTGATGGCATCGACACTTTCAATTTGGAAAGCACTACAGGGGCACCAACCGTTGTCTGGGGAGGCGAGGGTGCAGACATCGTAAACATTACGTCTTCTCACCGTTCGACTGGGATAATGGCCGTTCAAATCGACAACGTCACAGAGGAAAACATCCAGTTTTTAGATCTCGACATGCTTGGTCTTGGGTCTACTTTTGATTGGTCAAGCATTAGTGCAGTTATCATAAATCCAGACGCTGAAGATCGATTTTATATCAATGATGGCAGGCAAAGTAGTTCGTATGAAATATTTGCAGAAGATCATACCGTTCAAATAGAGAGAGAGGGCCAACAATACGGAAGTATTACCTATAATAGCTTTACGAAATACCCAGATTTTATAGACACTAGTCTTTATAGTCGGCAGCGTGTGGGTGAATTTGAACAATCTTTCATTGGGGGTTACGATGGAACTGTTTTTACGACGTCCAACAATTTAACCACCCTTCGGGTTGTAGAATACACAGATATTGCCGGCATTAATTACATTCAAATGTTGGGCAATGTAGATGGCTTGCACGGATATGAAGATGATCCACTCGCTCAAGGTTTAGGTTTTGGCGGTTCTGGATGGAATTTTGAAAGTGACTATGACTATGATCTTTCAAGCGCGGATTTTGTTAGCCAATGGGACAATGGTACGCGTGAGCACTTCTTCTATGCGGACCCAGATACCGAAATAGGTGAGCCTCCTAGCCCATGGTTTATTATCGGGGGCACATTCGAGGGGAGCAGCCTTGTCGAAAATTCTAGCGTCGTCGCCCCCCCAGGGAATTCGGCGGTGTCATTGTTCTCTGCGATGTTCTCGATTCCGATGGCAACATTGAATAGTAGCGGTAGCGAGATATCCATTTCTCTTCCCGATATTAACCCAGGAGGTCCTCGCGGCGGCCGCTATGCGTATTCAACTGGAGACGTCGCTCTAGGTGAGGTCGATGGTACTGTCCGTGTTGCAGACTTCGATCCACTGACACATGCGGTCATTGTTGCAGGGAACCCTATTGACGGAACAGATCTTCCGGAAGGCGTCTCGATCTCGGAGGTTAATGGAAGTGTTGTCATCAATTATTTGGGTGATAATAATATTGTCCTTCGTGGTATAACGCTCGCCGACTGGCAATCCGGGGCTCAAGCTCAAATTCACGGAACACTAGACAGCGATGCGATTTCTGGCAGCTCTGCGGCTGAAGTAATTGTGGGTGGAGACGGGGACGATACCGTGAACGCGGGCTCGGGCGCCGATCTAGTATATCTTGGAGAAGGCAATGATGTGCTTCTCAGTTCTAGGGGGAATAAAGTTGTATCAGGCGGCGCAGGGAACGACGTCATATCTGTGATGGATAGCTCAACTGTTGACGGAGGTGATGGAAACGACACGTTGTTTGGGCATCTTGGCAAGGGTGGCGACCACATTTTCATTGGGGGTAGCGGTGCAGATACATTTGAATTCGCATATGCGGGCTCAAAGGAAGCAGATCAAATCATCGTTGATTTTGAGAGTGGCATCGACACGTTAAAAATTGCCGGACATTCTATTACAGGATACCGACCGACTGAAATTCCTTCGGAATTCAATGTAGCCGAGGTAGATGGCAATGTCGTGATCTCCTACGGAGAGAACGATGTCCACTCCGTTACATTGGAAAACTTGACCATCGATGAACTTCTTGAGGTAACCGAAATACCAGACTCAGCAGTCACAGGCACGTCCAGCGATGATGCGATGGGCGTTGGTCATATAGATTCTGCGGGCAATGAAATAACCAACGGTGCCAATGTTATTTTGGCTTTGGATGGTGACGATATTTTGAACGCTGGAAATGGGGATGACGTTATTTTCCTCGGAGAGGGTAACGACTCCCTCGCCGCAAGTCGTGGCAATAAGATTGTGTACGGCGATGCTGGGAACGACACTATTGCAGTGATCGACAGTTCGGTTGTCGTCGGAGGCGAAGGCAACGATCTTCTGTTTGGACGACTGAACAAAGGGGGCGATCATATTTTCACTGGAGGTACTGGCGCAGACGTGTTTGAGTTTGCATATGCAGGTTCCAAGAATACTGATCAAATCATCACTGATTTTGAACTGGGCGTCGATCAGCTCGTCTTTAATGGCGAAACCCTTTCAGGCATCAATGAGGTCAACCTACCATCCACATATAGCACGAGTGATATCGATGGCAATTTGGTGATTGTTTACGACGCGGAGGGACAGCATTCTGTTACCCTTAATGGCCTCACAGCAAATGAATTCTTCTTGTGATCGAATGCGAAATTGCAGATGAGACTAATAAATGAACAATAATCCGTTTGGGGGGGCGGAACTGCGCCAGGCGCGACAGACGGGTATTTGGTTGCTAAGTGCAATCTTTCTGTTCAGCGTGTTTGTCAACATATTGATGCTCACCGGACCATTATTCATGTTGCAGGTGTATGACCGCGTTTTGGGGTCAAGATCTGAAGAAACGCTCGTGGCATTGTTTCTCTTGGTTGGAATTCTCTATGGGTTGATGGGCCTTCTGGATTATGCACGTGCTGGCGCGCTTCGGCGCTCGGTTTCAGACGGAACTTGATGGACGCGTTTTTGAAGCTGTGATGAAGCGCTCACTCCATCCTCAATTTAGGGCGGCTCCTGCCTCTGGATTGCGGGATTTGGAAGCCTTGCAGACAATGTTCACATCCCCCGCCATGTTAGCGTTATTTGATGTACCATGGACGCCTCTGTTTATTGTGGTCATTTTTGTTTTAAATCCAGTATTGGGCTGGATGGCGCTTGGCGGTGGTGTTTTCTTGATTGTGATAACACTTCTCAATAACTGGCTCACAAGGCGCAAATCGAGCGAAGCACAAATGTCATCTCTGCTCGCGCAAGGTTTTGCAGACCAAGCGCGTCTCGCGACTGAGATTGTACGCTCACAAGGGATGAGCGGAGCAATAGCCACACGTTGGCATAAAATGCGAGACAAAGCCCTTGATCAGACAGTCTATGCCAGCGATTGGACAGGTCTGTTTACCGCCCTGACGAAAGCCTTCCGCCTGTTCCTACAGTCCGCGATGTTGGCCGTCGGTGCGTGGTTGGTTCTGCAAGGGGCCATGACGGCTGGAGGGATGATTGCGGGGTCAATTTTACTCGGACGCGCTCTGGCGCCTATTGAGCAGTCTATCGGTCAGTGGGGAATGGTCCTGCGAGCAATCAGTGGTTGGAATACGCTTGGAGAACTGCTGAAGGATACACCTCCAAATGCTGCATTTATGAAGCTTCCGAAGCCTGAAGCAAAGCTTAGTCTGAAAGGACTTTCAATTTATGCACCTAATGCAAAGCAACCGACCCTCTCAAATATTAATTTTACAATTGCACCTGGGCAGGTTCTCGGAATTATCGGAAAAAGTGGCTCTGGAAAATCAACGTTGGCAAAAACACTCCTAGGTCTACTGCCGCCTGTATCTGGAGAAATTCGCCTTGGCGGCGCAACACTTGATCAATACGATCCAGATGATTTGGGGGCATTCGTTGGCTATCTACCCCAACAGGTTACCTTGTTCACGGGCACCATCGCAGAAAACATCGCACGTATGTCATTGGCGCCCGATGAAGAAAAGATTATTGAAGCGGCGCAGCGGGCCAATGCCCACGATTTGATCCTGTCTCTACCAGATGGCTATAAGACAAATATATTGGGGCAGGACAGCCAACTCTCCGGCGGCCAGCGCCAGCGCATCGCATTGGCGCGTGCGTTTTATAACGATCCAGTGTTGCTGGTTCTCGATGAGCCAAATTCAGCACTAGATGGAGAGGGATCCGAAGCGCTGAACCGAGCTGTGCGCCAATTCAAAAACTCAGATAGAGCCGTAGTTATTATGACCCACCGACCGATGGCTATTTCCGAATGCGATAGATTAGTGGTTCTCGATAATGGGCGAGTCACGGCGGATGGGCCACGAGATGAGGTCATGCGTTCAATGCTGCGCAATGCAGAGGAAGTTAAGCAGGCGTTCGCTGTGGGTGCAAATTCATGAATGCGGATCAACATATCAAACGTAAATGGAATGCATGGATGCCCCTTGGCATTGGCTTTCTCGCGTTACTGGTGCTGGTAGGCGTCTTAGGTGTCTGGAGTGTCAGCACCAGAATCGCAGGCGCAGTAATTGCTTCGGGCATGATTAAGGTGGAGAGCAATCGACAAGTTGTGCAACACCCCTTTGGCGGCGTTGTCGGGGGGATTCTCGCCAAGGATGGAGACACTGTTGAGGCGGGAGAGGTGGTGCTACGTCTCGATGATACCATGCTGCGCTCGGAACTGACTATCGTGGAAGGCCAGCTTTATGAAATTTTGGCACGAAAGTCCCGATTGGAAGCGGAGCGCGATGAGCTCAGTGCTCTAAATATACCCCGCGAGTTAGTTCAGGCAGCCAAAGTCAAACCAGAAATCCAAGGGCTCATTGATGGGCAAAAACGACTTTTTGATGCACGTGCGGACTCTCAGCGTAAAGAGGCGGACCAGATTACCGAGCAGGTCAATCAAACTCATAACCAGATCGCAGGCGCGCAGGCGCAGTTGGCAGCCTTTCAGAAACAGGAAGAGCTGATCAATTCAGAGCTGAAGGACAGCCACACACTTTTAGAAAAAGGCCTCGCTCAGGCATCACGGGTTTCTTCATTGCAGCGAGAGCAAGCGCGTCTATTGGGTGAAGTCGGCAGTCTGAATGCAACAGTTTCTCAACTTCGAGGACAAATAGCGGCGCTGAATATTCAGATGTTAAAGCTCACTACGACGAGGCGAGAGCAAGCCATCACGACTTTACGCGATTTACAGTATCAGGAGCTAGAGTTCACTGAAAAACGTCTATCGGCCCGCGAGACACTATCGCGTATGGAGGTGCGCAGCCCTGTAAGTGGCGTGGTCTATGGGTCGCAAGTATTTGCACTCTTGGCCGTCGTCTCTCCCGCGGAACCAATTATGTATATCATCCCGCAAGACCAACCTTTGGTCGTCGCCTCCAGGGTTGAAGCTATCCATATTGATCAAGTACATGTTGGCCAGGAAGCTACTCTGCGCTTCACAGCATTTGACCAACGTCAAACGCCAGAAATATTTGGGCGAGTATTACGTCTGTCACCCGACGTATTCACAGATGAAGTCACCGGCATGTCCTATTATCAGGCGGAGCTGCTGCCCAATGAGGGTGAATTGGTAAAGCTTGGAGGACAACAGCTCTTGCCGGGAATGCCCGTAGAGGCATACATTCGAACGTCCGAGCGTTCGCCGCTCAGTTATTTAGCCAAGCCCTTCATGGACTATTTTAACAAAGCCTTCAGGGAGAGTTGATCCACAAAAAAAAACGGTTTGGTGGCATGCGGCTAGGAACTAAATATTCAGCTGTCGCTAAGGTTCGTAGGGCAGGGCACAATCTGGCTCCACCTTAGAATTTCCATCTGTGCTCGATGCGTCGACAGGTGCGTGCGATATGGCCTGCCCCCTGAGGCTCCCTCCAGCTTGCGCTGTGTCTTTGGGGTTAAATCAGTGACTTTAGGGCGCTAATAACCAGCCGAAAAGTGTATCGTTGTTATCTTTGTGCTCCGGCTGCCAATCACTGCACTTAGTCCAACTTGAGACAGCCCTGTCTTAGCTCCGACCCGCTTGATATCTTCCGGTGAAAACTCTGTTGGGGGTGGGAATGGGGGCTGTCTCATTGATCATCCCCCAGTGTCGGTCGATGGACGCCGGCTTCTTTCATGATGTTGTACACTGTTGCTCTAGAGACCTTATAGTGTGTCGAGATCATCTGCGGACCGATGCCACGCTTGATGTCAGCGATAATTTTTTCCTTCTTCTCGTCGGAGATGGGTTTGCGACCCTTATATCTACCAGCCTCCTTGGCTGCGACTATCCCAACTTCCTGACGTTCTTTCATCATAGAGACTTCGAATTCAGCGACAGCGCCAATAATTGTCATGATCATCCGGCCTGTGGGCGTGCTTGTGTCGATATTCATATCCAGAATATGGATCGTGATATTTCGTTCCGCCAGGTCATCATAGATAGAGAGAAGATCTTTGGTTGATCTGGCCAGTCGGTCGATCTTAGTCGTGACGAGCGTATCACCGCGACGCATGAACCCCATCAGCCGGACCAGCTCTTTGCGGTCGTCGACATTTGTCCCGCTAATCTCCTCTACGATGATGTCATCGTCAGACCCAATGCATAATTCTTTCAGCCTTCGGACTTGTTCGTCCAGCCCGGCTTTTTGATCTGTTGTTGAAACGCGTGCGTACCCGAAAACTGCCATATTCTACTCTTTTTGCCTATACTGTCTAAATAGCATGGGGTTAGTTTGCAGAACGATTAAAAAATAGGGAAACTTAAAATAGACAGCAGTAAATGGATGTGAGAAATGGGCCACAATCGCTGTCTATAAGAGACAGGGCCTAAATGGACGAAATATTTTGGCAAAAGGTTTGTATACGAAATCACTCTCTGGTTCAGCGGTAATTCGCATTTACCTGCGTGAATTTCGCCGAGTGGGATTCGAAGCATTTTTTCGGTCGAAACGTCGGTCAGCGGACCCTACCGCGGCTTAGTGTAAGGAAATTTCAAAGCCGTGTTATTCCGAGGTTTTGTCTGATTGGAAACCGGTTGTGACTTCTCGATGCGTCGACCGATTGAAATCACACCTAAGTTCGGTCGTCGGACTCGCCGGTAGCATTAGGAAGTTCGGTGCGTTCTTCTGCAAACTTCGGAAAGAATGTGGTCTTCTTGTCTATTGGGTCTCGCGACCCGGAGTGTTCACGAGCGATTTGACAGACCAATGCCCAAACCGGATCGAAGTCTGTTTTGGAATTTAGTTTTTCACCGACAAGCTCGTAAAGGTCACCCATCGTTACAAGCTTCTCGGCTTCGCCATCTTTGATATCTACGCCAAGTATGTCTTCGACAGCCATCAACAGAGGTGGTCCTGCTTTTTCGACCAGTTCGCAGCCAGTTTAAGGTGGATCAGGGTTTCATTTAGGCTGCCGATCTCATTGGTTCTGTTTTTCTGTCATAGGCTTCATCTGGGGTCAAGATTCCGTGCGTGGAATGTGGGCGTTCTGCGTTGTAGTACGCCATCCACTTTCCAATCCCGGCGCGTGTTTCTGAACCGTTTTCAAATGCGTTCAGGTAAATGCATTCATATTTCAGGGACCGCCAGAGCCGCTCGATCATGCGGTTGTCGACCCAGCGGCCCTTACCATCCATGGATATTTCCACGTCGGCATCTTTCAGCGCCTGTGTCCATTCAAAGCCGGTGAACTGGCTGCCTTGATCGCTATTCATGATCTTGGGCTTACCGTATTTGGCGATGGCCTCGTTCAGGGCTTCGACGCAAAAATCCGCTTCCATACTGTTCGATAAACGCCAGCTCAAAACCTTGCGACTGTGCCAGTCCATAATCGCCACCAGATACAGAAACCCACGGTGCATAGGGATGTAAGTAATGTCGACACACCAGACTTGATTTGACCGATCAATTGTCAATTTCCTCAGAAGATATGGGTAAATCTTATGCTGTGGATGTTTCTTGCTGGTGTTTGGCGTCTGGTAGATTGGCACCAAACGCATGAGCCGCATCAATCGACGTACACGATGGCGGCCACATTCATGGCCCTGCCGCTGCATGTAACGCGCCATCTGACGTGATCCGTACCATGGTGTTTCCAAGAACTGCTTGTCGATCAATTTCATGAAGCGCAGATTTTCGGCACTTTCACCTTTCGGTTGATAATACAGAATCGAGCGCGGCAGCGACAACATCTGGCATTGCCGCCGCAAACTGATCTTCGGGCGATCTCTCTCAATGCACATCCGCCTGCGATCCTTGCTCAACGATCCCAGGCGCGTTTCAAAAAATCCCGCTCCACCACCAGTTGACCAATCTTGGAATGAAGTTTGTCTATCGTAGCATCGTCGACCTGTGCAGGATCGCTGCCTCGTTTGGAAAACCCCGCAGCCATATTCTTAATCGCGGCTCGCTTCCAAGCCCCAATCTGCGTGGGATGCACACCATATTTCTTTGACAACTCCGCCATCGTCATTTCTTCACGGATAGCTTCAAGCGCAACCTTGGCTTTGAAATCGGGCGAATGGTTCTTTCGTTTCGTCATTCTGGATCATCTCTTTCAAAAGTTGATCCACCTTAACTACTGGTCCGAATTCCCGCGACCACCTCTAACATCTCGACGTCATCAAAATCGTCACCAAGGTCTATAGTGTTAAGTCGTTCGGTAACACGTGGCCTGCCATACGGAAAAAGACAGATAGACGTTAACACCAGCACGGCGATTGTTAAGAGTGGCGCAGCGCGGCACCCTTCTCGATGGGCTGCGTGAATAATCTCATCACCGAACCACAACCAGCTTGCAGTAGTCAAAGCGGCAATCAGAAAAATTAACGTTGCACATAAAACTGAAAGCCATCGCTTTTTGACATAAAGCGTTGCTGCAATCAGAAAAAGCAGGCCTATACCAAGTGGAGAAGTGAAGAAATAGTATAGCTCCTCAAACTGATTGATCCTGCCGCTGCTTGGGTCCCACCTTGGGCGGTCTTTGTCACACACCTCAGCAAAGGCTGGTGACGCGACAAGAACCGCAACAATGTTGTAGAAAATCTGCTTCATTCTCGAAATTACCCGGTCATTGTAACGATAGTTGATGTTCGCAGCACCGCCAAAAAAATTCAAGTTGGGCTCAGAGCCGTCACCGAGTCTTTTAGTCAAGTAAAGCCGCGGTTCACACCAATGGGAAAAGATTTGAGACTTGTGGCCGCAAACTCTTTTTCCAATTCATAATCGGGGCTAATTTTTTTCAGGCCCACAAAATCTTTTCCTAGCTTTTCTTATCCCATAACTCACTATCAACCAAATAATAATAACGGCAGGCACGCTAAACCAGCCAAGCCACGGCTCTAATATTTGCTGAATAACTATCAGACCCAGCGTCAGAATAAACTCTGGAATTAGGTTCAATATTTTGGACATGATGGAACACACTTTTTTACAATAATCGCGCCGGCAGCTTGGCGCCAAAGTCATAGAAACCAAAGGGCCTGTTATCATGGCCCCTCCAAACAACTTATTTACAGATGTACTTATAAGGGCACATCGCCCATGGGACCCAGACGTCCAGCTTTTAGAGTCGAGTAATGGCTCACTTTCAAGACAACTTTATACACAGGCTTCTAACTCTGGCCAGTCTTCTCTAATACTCTCTGTTTTTGGCATAGACTGGCACTTCCCCGAAGGACAAAAAGGTTTACTATCGCCACTTAAGGATCGAGTTGCCAAATTTGTCAGATCCAACAACTTGGCAGGTCTCCCCAGTTGGATCTGTATACCTCCCCGGATTCTGCAAAGCGTACTCATTTTTCAGACCGCGCATATATCACTAAGGCAATATTCAGGGCCAAAAAGAATGCTGTCGGGATTAGAGCCCCTAAGAAATCAACTTTACCTACTTCAATTGAATAGAATGTCATCGCTAATAATAGCAGGATATATGGCAAAATCTTGAGCACCCAATTCTTGGGGTAATAATGCGTGCCAATGCCCATGGACAAAATACCGGAAAGATATGTTACGAAAAATGCCGCCATCATTTAGTAGTTTCTCCCCTAATTTATATATGGATAGAAGAAAGGAAATGCAAAACTGGTTTTGTCGCGGGTTAGTTCCGAACTCTTTCGAGAAATGCCATTAACTTGGGCGACGGTGTCGCGAAGTCCGTTGAGTGGGCCTTCTCTCCGTAAAAATGCTGCCTAGGCCGCTTATACTTGCAATCACCGCGAGAACCATAGCGACTATCAGCCTCATTTCCGCCCTGATTCCGTTATAGCCAACTTAATATTGAAAACATGCGGCCGCCGGGTGAATACTGGTTTTGGAGAACGTAACGTGACGAAAATACTCTTTGCATTGGGATGGTTGTTTTCATTGTCGGTTTCTGCGCTCGCGCAAGTTCAACCTGACGAAAAGACAACGCAATTTGTCGCGAATGTTTCAGAAACATTCCTCGATCAATTAGTGAAAGAGGATTTTGCGACAGAACGCGCTTTTATGACGGACCAACTAGCAGCGCACGTATCTGACGACGATTGGCGAAGCGTTCGTCTCCAAGTAATTGAAACTGCGGGCAGAACGCAGCGATATATCGTTCATGGCATGATGTACTATCAAGAAGAAAATTTGTTGGCCGCAGTTGATTTTTCAGGGTGGGCTGAGACTTCGGACACTTTGGTTTGTGGCTTCATGTTGTGGGAATTGCCAGAAGAGAACGTGATCGGATTGGCTCGGTTTGAGCAAAACGTTGTGTCGGTTGATGTCTTTCGTCGAATGCCAACACAAAAGGCCGCAAAAACTATGACCAATTGGCGGTGCCCGGCCAAAATGATTGAAAGCCTCTTAGGAATATCCGTTCAATAGCCTAGCAGGGCTGTTTCGACGCGCTATATATTCGCCGACGGCCTTCGAGATTTGGCACCAAAAAACAGTTACTGACCACTGGATCTAAGCAAGAGGCGCTAAGCGAACGGTTTTAGGGGTCTGCTCCGGCTCAGTGTTAAATCCTACGTTAAGGAATATTTAGCCCTGACGCGGGCACCCCTTTGCGGAATTTACATTGAGACACGGGCTAAGACGCACCATTTTGCTATTTGAGAGCCAATTTTGTATCCATTTCACAAACCTACGTTTGTGAAAGCGGCCATTCGCTGCGCTGCCCATGAACTCACACAGTGCGGACGAAGCCGCCCTTCAACTTCAGTTAATTTTGTTCTTAAAAATTGGGGTTCCGTCAGGCTGATACCCGACAACACCCGGCTCCCACCACCAAATCGGATTGGCCTTAAAGCTTGCTCGATCATCCAGCCCATTTAGCAGCGCCTCAAGTTTAGGATACTGCCCAAGCAGTAGGTCAACTCCGAGTGGCCTGTTCTGTACAAATCGCACGTGCGCTGCAAGAAAGATGTCCTGAATAGAGACGCAATCGGGCTGGAACCCACCGGTTGTGTCGTTCAATTGATCCTCAAGCCACCCAAGTATGTGAGAGAGTTTCTCGACAGACCTTTTCATATGCGCATTGTTCGTTGCGTCGACGCCGGACCATTTCATTTGAGAGACAATTGTTGCCGCATTCCCAAACGTTTGGATCGTAGAGAATGTCAGTTTGTCCTGCCACTCACTGGCGGGGCGGAATGTATGCATTGCAAGGGGTGGTTCTGTTGCCGGTCGGGTTCGATATGTCGAGAGCAGGTATTCGACGATGGTTCCACTTTCCCATAGTGTTTGATCGCCATCCCAGAACGTAGGCACTTGTAGAGTGGGCGTCGCTGCCGCTCTCTCCTCGGCACTTGGCGTGGTAATTTCTTCCCGCCGTTCAAAATCAAGCCCGAGTTCGTCAAGAACAATCCGTACGGCACGCGCAAAGGGCGACCCTGTAGTGAATAAAAGCGCACGCATTGTATCCTCCTGATGAAATCTACTTTGAGGTTAGACTAGCAGAGAGGTTTTGTCACATTGGGCTCTCAACCGACCTTCGTCGACTTGAAGCAAATACTTATTAGGGTGACACGTCTTGGAGCGGAGGCGCGTTTCGTATTGAATCCCGCCTTCGCGCCTGCGCTTGAAATTAAAGATCAACTATTCGAACGACAGTCATCGTTTGCGCTTAAATAAAATGTGCTTCGTCAGTCTTTTGGGCGCCAATGGCCGCTTAAGCTAAGAGAGCGTTTGGCACATCTGGTTGGTCGAATTTTTATGCCGCGTTATGCAGGTTACATTGCGTATCCTACTGCCACAACCCTACGCTGAAACGGCCGCCCGTAACAAAACGGGAACGGCCCTATAAGCGGCGTTATGTAACGCGCCCTCAGGTTGATCGCCCAGACGGAAAAAGGCCCGGGCTTTAGCCAAGATGGGGGAAATCTCAATGAAGAAAATGACTCTAAAATGCTGTTCTCATGCTTAACCAGCAATCGGAAAACGGGATGGCCGATGTGTGGATGAGGTCGACCCTCATTATACTCTTGATTACCTAAAAAAAACCGGAGAAAGATCCGGCACAAGTTCTTATTAAGGAGACGTGGCCGTGAGACGACTTATTTTTGTTTTGGCCTTTTTGGCCAGTCTAGTCATCACGTCTCATGCCGAGGCCAAAGAAGTTTGCACCATTGTGATGGACGAACTGGCCGTTGAAGTGTTGCTACGCAATGGCGACTGCGACAGTCGTGTAACACCAGCGTCTACATTCAAAATCTCACTTGCACTCATGGGGTTTGATGCGGGTGTATTGCAGGACGCATATACCCCTCGCCTCCAATTCCGTGAAGGCTATCCAGACTGGGGCGGTGACAACTGGCGTCAAACTACTGATCCACAGAGATGGATGAAATACTCTGTCGTTTGGTTCTCGCGTCAGATCACCCCGATATTGGGTATACCGAGACTAACGGAATATGCATCGTCCTTTGGCTATGGGAACGCCGACTTTAGCGGCGATTTCGCGCAAACCAACGGCCTTGAACGGGCGTGGATGACCTCATCCCTTCAAATCTCACCTCGTGAGCAGATCAATTTTCTATCACGGATGCTACGCTATGAACTACCTGTTTCGAAGGAAGCCGTTGATCGAACCTTGGAAATCATAGAATTCACAGACACCGCTGGCAGCTGGCGTGTTTGGGGAAAAACAGGCACGGCTTATCCCCGTGGGGATACTGGCCGCTTTGACTATTCACAAGGCTGGGGCTGGTTCGTCGGTTGGGCGCGTCGCGGTGAAACAAAACTCGTTTTTGCGCATCTGATACAAGACGAACAGCGCCACGCGGAATCGCCGGGATTGCGTGCACGCGCCACGTTTATTGGTGGTTTCGATGATCTCGTAGCAGAGGCCTTGAAATGAACGTGTATCCCCAAATAATTGTGGCCTCCGTTTTCCTGAATCTCAGTTCAAACATTGCTTGGGCCGATGAAGTGAATTTGGAGGGCCTGACATGGACCGAGCAGAAATGTGTACTTTATCAAAGCGCTTGGAATTGGGCATATGACAGTATCGGTCCTGAAGGCGTAAGTGCCGAATTTATCGCGCAAAACGATAGTTTCATGGCAACCGGGTGCACTGAACGGACCGTAGTCTGCCCTCGCAGTGATGAAGAACTCGATATGGCAAATATGCTAACAGTGATGACAATGAATGAGGGCATGGCAAGCACATTTGTTCCCTTCACATGCCGAGAAGAAGCCCAGTAGGATTGGTCAGAAAGAAGGCATTTACAGCCACTCCAAAAAACGACCGTTTGTTGAACGTTTCCCTAAAGCTGCCATTGCACAGGTTAAATTTCAAGACGTAATGTCCGGAGAACATCCTTGCAGCGCCTCCAGAGATTTAAATGGTGGCACCTCTTGCAGTACACTGTCGGTCACATCCAAACAGTAAGCAATTTTGCGAATTCGATCCGCAATTGCTCTGAAACTGGATGGCAAGTCTTCATACCGTCCCGGATTATAAACGCGTGCCAAGATAAAAATATTCGGATCTGGCGGGTAATTTGCGAAAACTCCGCAATACCTGAAAGCAGAACCTGTTTCCCGATCTATGGCACATAATGCTGAAAATGATGGGCTATCTTCAGATGGAAGATAGAATAGCTGGACATAACTTGTTGGCGAAGTACTTCTGGCTTCATATCCATCAAATGTGAACTCTTCGGGCGTAATAGCTGAATAGTTGAAAACCGACCCAGGACCGGACTGCGCCCAAAGTTTAGTAATAGGCTGAGACTTCACGCGGATATGCACGACCGTACCGTGCAAGACTGGGTCGTTGTCAATGATGTCATCTAACCAATCAGCACGGTTGAGCGGGATGAAATGCGGGTCCCGTCGGAGACTCTCAGGATCCACCCCCAAATCAAAGAGCCTTGTATTCATTTGCATGAAACTTGATTTGGAAGCCTCTTGAGCAACGGCATCGAATGAAAGTGCGGCGAAAAAAACAATTGCCGTCGAAAAGGAGAATGAGATTTTCCGTAGACTCATATTTTAATTCCATGCGTTAGTCATATGTGCGCACCCATTTGACCACTATTCGATTGGTCAGGTGCCTGCAACTTTGTGTATGCGTGCTTTCTGGCCCCCTGCAATTGAAATTCGGCCCATAAATCGAAATGCTTTGCTAATAAGGCACTACCTTACTTTCTTCTGTAAATGTCGCAGTATCAACTGTGTTAGGCCTAAAACGCGACCTATCAGGGGTTTGATGCCGAACCCTTGTTGAAGTGATGCCCGAGCAGCGGGCAAAGTCGATGCCGGTCGCCATCGTCTCCCCCGAAAAGCCGAGCTCAAGTCCGACTGTTAAGGCCTTTTCAGAATGGTTAAAACCTTTGCTAAACAAAATTTCATAATGACGCTGCTGGTTTTCTGATGGCCTACCGCGTCTTTGTGAATAGGACCTCACGCAATTTAAGTTGTCAGTTGCACCTGTTAATGTGACCTCAAGTTGGGTGGTTAGCGTTTGCTTTTCATGAGGCGAGAGCGTGGCTTGCGAATGCTCTAGATGTAACAACGGGATCGACGCCAACGAATACAATCCCGACCACTCCAACCTGTGCGCCGCTGCGCACACCGGTAGGTAAAAGGTGATGAGAAAGTAACCCAGTTTGTCACTTGCAGCTCAATTCTAGAGACCTTTTCGATGGGTCATTTGCCCTGCATCCATCTTTAGTGGATGGCCTCGATGTTTAGATTATCATCGTGAGCCCCTTTGAGAAGCGGTTCGACGTGCAAAGAAAGAGGCGCAATAGCAATTCCAAGCGCAACTTTGGCATCATACAAAAAATTCGCAAATGCTTCTACAACAGGGTGCGCGTGCCAATTGATACCCCCAGAAAAACCGAAGGAGCCAAAGTAGTCAAGCGAGTGGCGCATTATCGTGGTGTAACGGCACATAATGCTCGCATGCAGGGCAAGCCAGCAGCCCCATTTGAGTGGTCCAATTTGAAAGTTCCTAAACCCATTTTGCACTCTTCATACGGCGCCACAAAGCCTATGCCGTGAACTCATACCGCTAACCTGCCGTTCGACATAATCTCGTTATGCCGCAGCGGGGTTATAGAAAACGGTCATTCAAACCCTAAGACGTCTAGTGCCTCAAGGCTGCCAATGAGACATTTTGATCCTTGCCTAAGTATTTGACCCAGCTATGTTTGGCGAAAAATAGTTAAGGTTATTAGATGAATATTGCGATTTGTGGCTGTGGAATTGGTGGAATTTCCGCCGCGATTTTTGCCCAAAGACTGGGATTTAATGTGGCGCTGTTCGATCAATTTGAAGTGCCTAAACCGGTGGGGTCCGGACTGGTTATCCAGCCGGTTGGGTTGCGTGTTTTAGAGCAATTGGGTGCCGCAAAGGCCGCTTTAGCTAAAGGAGCCAAAGGGTTTCGCATGCTCGGACATGAGGCCAAAAGCGGCCGTCTGGTTTTAGATGTTTCCTACGGCGAAAAAGGTGGTGAGAATTTCGGCTTGGGTATTCATCGTGCCAGTTTGTTTGGCGCTTTGATGGAAGTTGCAGAAGCCGAGGGGATCAAAGTCACGGGGAAACATCGCGTGGTTTCCACAGATGTTAACGACCAAGGTCGATTTTTGACCTTTGAAAATGGTACATCTGTCGGGCCATTTGATCTCGTGATCGACACAATGGGCGTTGGCTCTCCTGTCAGTCCGCTAATCTCGAAATCGTTGCACTATGGCGCAATTTGGGCGACCGTAGACTGGCCAGATGATTGCGTCTTGCAATACGATTGCCTGCAACAACGCTATCGTCGTGCATCCAATATGATTGGGGTTTTGCCGATTGGAACGATGCCCGGTGAGAACAGGAGAAAAGCTGCGTTGTTTTGGTCAGTTCCCCGTACCAAAATTGAGCAATGGCAAAATAGTCCAATCGAAGAATGGCGCGCAGAAGCCACCAACCTTTGGCCGGAGTTGGCGCCCTTTACGGCTCAAATTACCGATCACAGCCAAATGACGCCTGCGGTTTATTCCCACGGCAGCCTGCGAAAACCGTTTGGCGACCGCATTCTCCACATAGGCGATGCCGCGCATCGTGCGAGTCCGCAATTGGGGCAGGGTGCCAATATGGCGTTATTGGATGCCGCCGCCTTGATGAAATGTCTGAAGGCGTTCCCGCTGGATCAAGCGTTATCAAAATACACCAAAGCCCGCAGGCGACACACGAATGCATATCAAGCGATGAGTTGGGCCTTCACTCCAATGTATCAATCCAACAATCGTGCTTTACCAATTCTGCGAGATTACGTTTTGGGCCCTCTCAGTAGAATACCACCAGCGCCCAAAGTTTTAAGCAGCCTAGTAAAGGGAACCATGATCAACCCGATGCGTGGGCTGCCTCCAATGTAAATAGATTGGCCCAAGCACCGCAATATCGTTGCAATTAGTGCCGTGGACGCAAAGCTTGAGAAACCGGAGGCTCACATAGTCCGTGTAACAAACCGTGGAGCCAGTGGCTGATCCGTAACTGTAAATCGCCCCGTTACTCAGAAGGGGTATGGCAAGATGTCGCTGAAACCCCCATTGAACTAAAGCGCCTAAAACCTGTTATGTAACGCGCCTTTCAGGTTGAACACGCTGGCCCATCACTCCAATTTTCGGACACAGGCGAGGCGGTTATGCACTGTAGTAATACTATGGTAATACTACAGTAAGTAGAAAGTGGGGTAATCTGGTAAAACACCAGACTGAAGCCCCCATCTATAATAAAGCGCGAACATCGTCTAAGGGGTGTTAAAACAGAAATCATTCAGCCTTCTGTCTCTCCAAGAACGTTTCAACAAGGAACGTAGCAACTGCGCCGGCCGTGTTGACGGCAAGGCTCGCGTGGCGCGGCGAAGGCTTTACGGGTAGTCTGCCACCGCGTCCATGGGAGTCCGATAAGCGGTTTCTCAAAGTGCCTATTCCACTCACAAGATTCATAGCACCACCTAAAATAGCTTTGATCGGCTCTTCCGTGTGTTGGCTGGGCGCAAGGTTCAAAGCCTTTGCAGCGGATGCATACAGTTTTGGAAGATCGGATTTGTCAGAGTAAGTTTCTCCCAGCTCATCAAGGATGCGCTTTGTCACAGTCTCAAGCAGGGTACGCGCAACCGTGATAGCGCCCTCTGGATCAGAGTTACGCCGCTCAAGCGCTTTTGCCCAAACAGCATGAACACCATCTGCATCGAAGACCTCCAGTATGTCAGAGGACGGTTTATCAGCGGGTGAGCTGTTACGTCCTTCCAAATGATCCATCAACGGCGTGAAAGCTCTGCCGATAATCTCACGGCGCTCCGCATAGGATGGGGCTTCGTTCTTTATGAACGGCCAGAATGCATCAAGGCTTCGGTATGTCCGCACAAACTTGGGCAGCAGATCGCGAATAACGGGGTCAGCCATCAACTCACGACGCAAGAAGGCATAAACGCCGTTGTCGCCTGCGCCACCTGTTGCGCGTGAAGTCAAAATGCCTTCCGCCATTTCCACACGTTCAGTGACATCGTCTGGTATGTCGTCAAATCCACTCATTTACTCAAACCCTCAATCCTTCGCACTGTCTGTATGCTAACCTTGAACAAGCTGGCAATCTCTCGAAGTGGGCGGCGTTCTTCGTCGCGCATACGGATCACCTCAGCTTTTTGATCAGGCGATAGGGCAGGGGGACGACCACCGATGCGGCCACGCTTGCGGGCTGCGGCCAAACCTTCGCGGGTACGCTCTGCTATCCTGCGGCGCTCAAAATGGGCGATGGATGCAAAGACGTGGAAAATAAGCTCTCCTGCGTGCGTGGTGGTGTCAATGTCCTCCGCCAAGGAACGGAAACCCGCGCCACGCTCTTTGATGGCCTCCACAATGTCGAGAAGATCGCGCAAGGAACGAGCAAGACGATCATACTTGGTCACGATAACGATGTCGCCGTCACGAAGCTGGTCTAGCAACTTTTCAAGCTCTGGCCGCTTGGCCTTCGCACCGCTTACAGTCTCCGAAAATATCCGCCCCGCGCCCACTACATTCAAGGAATCAATCTGGGCGTGCAGGTTCTGTTCTGCGGTCGAAACGCGAGCATATCCTATAATCATGCCCCATGATGCCAAAAACCCTCCAAAACTCAAAGTGTTTTGTCATAGGTTTTTGGAACGGCTAACTGGTTGATTTTCCGTGTGTAGAGCAGGGGGTGCCAAAAACGAGCGTTTTTGGGAGACAACGGGCGAGGGTGGTTTTTCCGAAAGCGGTCGTTGGTAGGTTGCGCAGCGAAAGTCGGCAAAGAGCCCATTCTTGACTGATGCTGCAAGCTGCACGAAGGTCGGCTGTGGGTAGTAGAGCGTATTAAGTTAACGGTCGTTTACTTGTTACACTTTGGGGAAAATTCACCTCATACCAAACACTTTTCTCAACTGAAGACTGAACGGTGCTCGTACAAGAACCAGATTTGAACATCATGTTACGGGCCTGATGTGATACACGTTTGAAGGGAGCGCGGGTGAGAGATCAAACAAACGGCTTCCAATGTTTTTTGAAATATTGTTCACTGATGTTGTTAATCTGATTTCGAGATATTTTTATATTATAAGGAAAAATCATGAAAATATTCATATTTTTGGCAACCCTCTTTATGGGATCAAACGTCTACGCGGACTCTTCGAAATTGCCAAATTTCCAAGAATACCAGAAGCAAACACAAGAGCTAAGAGCTGAATCTGTATTCGGGTTAATGAAACTTTTAGGGGGTGACGGTCCGACAGGCTGGGAAAAATGCTTGAGGACAGCATGGGAACTTAGAGAGAGGTGCTTCGCAGAAGGTGGAAATGCTTATGAGTGTGAGATTCACCAAGAGAATCAAAAAGCGTTTTGTGATTGGATGTACGGCGGAATAAAAACGCCTTGATCCTTCCTAATAAGAAGTTGTTGCGCGTCATCAAAAAGTTAACTTAGCATAATTTAGCTCACCGGATCGGCGGCGGGTGCAAAAGCGGACATTGAATTGGAAGCTGGCAAGGTCAGCTTCGTCCGCAATGCTGACCTTAGTGTATTTTGCAGCGAAGGTCCGTTTTCCGCGGCGGGCTCAACTGATCGACGCAACACACTGGGCGAACTTCTCAGCTGGGGTTAGAGGTGGTCCTGCTTTTTCGACCAGTTCGCAGCCAGTTTAAGGTGGATCAGGGTTTCATTTAGGCTGCCGATCTCATTGGTTCTGTTTTTCTGTCATAGGCTTCATCTGGGGTCAAGATTCCGTGCGTGGAATGTGGGCGTTCTGCGTTGTAGTACGCCATCCACTTTCCAATCCCGGCGCGTGTTTCTGAACCGTTTTCAAATGCGTTCAGGTAAATGCATTCATATTTCAGGGACCGCCAGAGCCGCTCGATCATGCGGTTGTCGACCCAGCGGCCCTTACCATCCATGGATATTTCCACGTCGGCATCTTTCAGCGCCTGTGTCCATTCAAAGCCGGTGAACTGGCTGCCTTGATCGCTATTCATGATCTTGGGCTTACCGTATTTGGCGATGGCCTCGTTCAGGGCTTCGACGCAAAAATCCGCTTCCATACTGTTCGATAAACGCCAGCTCAAAACCTTGCGACTGTGCCAGTCCATAATCGCCACCAGATACAGAAACCCACGGTGCATAGGGATGTAAGTAATGTCGACACACCAGACTTGATTTGACCGATCAATTGTCAATTTCCTCAGAAGATATGGGTAAATCTTATGCTGTGGATGTTTCTTGCTGGTGTTTGGCGTCTGGTAGATTGGCACCAAACGCATGAGCCGCATCAATCGACGTACACGATGGCGGCCACATTCATGGCCCTGCCGCTGCATGTAACGCGCCATCTGACGTGATCCGTACCATGGTGTTTCCAAGAACTGCTTGTCGATCAATTTCATGAAGCGCAGATTTTCGGCACTTTCACCTTTCGGTTGATAATACAGAATCGAGCGCGGCAGCGACAACATCTGGCATTGCCGCCGCAAACTGATCTTCGGGCGATCTCTCTCAATGCACATCCGCCTGCGATCCTTGCTCAACGATCCCAGGCGCGTTTCAAAAAATCCCGCTCCACCACCAGTTGACCAATCTTG
>NZ_CP014327.1:900000-1020000 GCF_000812665.2 Falsihalocynthiibacter arcticus | reverse complement strand
GGTAGTTTGACTGGGGCGGTCGCCTCCTAAAGAGTAACGGAGGCGCGCGAAGGTTGGCTCAGACCGGTCGGAAATCGGTCGTTGAGTGCAATGGCAGAAGCCAGCCTGACTGCGAGACTGACAAGTCGAGCAGAGACGAAAGTCGGTCATAGTGATCCGGTGGTCCCGAGTGGAAGGGCCATCGCTCAACGGATAAAAGGTACGCCGGGGATAACAGGCTGATACTGCCCAAGAGCTCATATCGACGGCAGTGTTTGGCACCTCGATGTCGGCTCATCTCATCCTGGGGCTGGAGCAGGTCCCAAGGGTATGGCTGTTCGCCATTTAAAGAGGTACGTGAGCTGGGTTTAGAACGTCGTGAGACAGTTCGGTCCCTATCTGCCGTGGGTGTAGGAGATTTGAGAAGAGTTGCCCCTAGTACGAGAGGACCGGGGTGAACGTTCCACTGGTGGACCAGTTGTCATGCCAATGGCAGTGCTGGGTAGCTATGAACGGACAGGATAACCGCTGAAGGCATCTAAGCGGGAAGCCCCCTTCAAAACAAGATCTCCCTGAGGGCCGAGGTAGACCACCTCGTCGATAGGTCAGAGATGTAAGTGCGGTAACGCACTCAGTTGACTGATACTAATTGCCCGATAGGCTTGATTTGATCCAGTAGAAGATAGACTTCTACAAACCTGACCCCCGAACGTAAGTTTGGTAAGGGTTCAGGCGGAATAATCAAAAGCTACACTTTTTTAAGTGAAACTAAATCTGATAGTTAAAACTGTGTGTTGTGTTTCTTTCTCGGTTTGGTGGTCATGGCACAAGTGAAACACCCGATCCCATCCCGAACTCGGCAGTTAAGCACTGTTGCGCCAATGGTACTGCGTCTTAAGACGTGGGAGAGTAGGTCGCCGCCAAACCTAGTAAGAAACATAACACGTATCTCTCAAACGATCCCTCAAATCCCAGAAAATACAGAAACTGGGATGCGAACTAAGGCAACAAGCCTAAGCGTCGCGGGATGGAGCAGCCCGGTAGCTCGTCAGGCTCATAACCTGAAGGTCGTCAGTTCAAATCTGACTCCCGCAACCAATAATTACTAAACATATCAACACGTTATGAACCCCGCTTGCGGGGCTTCTTGCGTTCGAAAAACAACACTGGAAGCACTGTGGAAGCATAAGGAAACGTTTGGAGGATTGTGGCTAAATGTAACCGTTGGTTTGACCCCACATTCCCCTTGGGTGGTTAATATGCGATTCCGTCCCTTCATAAATTTGGAGGGAGTTTCTCTATGGAAGCTACGAATGAGTTTCTCACAAGGATTCCACGCAGTTCAGACGGAAAGCGACGCTGGCCTCTTGAACTGAAGGCGCGGATTGTTGCGGAAACGTTGATTGAGGGCGCGACTGTAAATGGGGTGGCCAAGCGATATGGTTTGATACCCAGCAGCGTTTCAGATTGGCGACGTATGGCGCGGACGGGTAAACTTGTTTTACCCAACTTGGATGGGATGGATTTTGTGCCCGTGCAGATTGCAAACCCTAAGGCGCTTGAAGTGCTTCCAACACGACCCATCACTTTGACCAGCGTTGAGTTGCTCAAAGGTGGAGTAACGATCCGCTTGGCCGCCGATACGCCTGCGGCCCGCATCGCTGAGATCGCGGCTGCGCTGTGATCCATCCGTCGCATGGCGTGCAGATCTTTGTCGCGACCAAACCTGTCGACTTTCGTAAAGGCCATGACGGTTTGGCCGCGCTGGTGCAGAGCCATTTGCACAAGAAGCCCTTTGATGGCGCGGTCTATGTCTTCCGTGCTAAACGGGCGGATCGCCTCAAGATGATCTGGTGGGACGGAACCGGCCTGGTCATGGCGTACAAGCGGCTTGAGCAGAATGCGTTCAAATGGCCCGCCATCAAGGATGGCGTTTTGCGGCTTGATCCGGCTCAATTTGAGACGCTGTTTGCGGGGCTCGATTGGCGTCGCGTGACTGCATTGGAGACCCGCCCACCGGCTGCGGCAGAATGACTCGGGTGGTGCTTTAGGCGGGTAGTTTGGTGCGGTTTTTGGTATCAAACACCCATGACATCCGCCACTGATCTTCCTGACGATATCGATGCGCTCAAAGCACTTTTGGCGGCCGCCGAGGCCCATATCAGTGCGCAGAATACGACCCTTACCGAGCGTGACGGCATCATCCAACGCAAGGAAGACCGCATCATTCGCCTCGAGAAGCTGTTGACTGACTTCAAGCGGGCGCTCTACGGGGCGAAGTCCGAGAAAGGCGATCCGGATCAATATCACCTCGCGTTGGAGGACATCGAAACAGCCATGGCTGTCGTCCATGCTGAGGACGTAGCGATTGACCCGCCAAAGACAGCAGGCGCGACGAAGCCACCCAAAGGGCGTGGTGTGCTGCCAAAACATCTGCCGCGTGTTGAAGAGGTTTTTGCACCCGACAGCACGATCTGTGGCTGCGGCGCTGAGCGCCACATCATAGGTGAAGATGTCAGCGAACGCCTAGACATCGTGCCCGCGCAGTTCCGCGTCATTGTCACACGCCGCCCCAAATATGCCTGCCGTGACTGCGAGGCAGGCATTGTCCAAGCACCTGCCAAACCACGCCTGATCGAAGGCGGCATGCCGACTGAGGCCACCATTGCCAGTGTGATTGTGTCCAAATATGCCGATCATCTGCCATTGTATCGTCAGTCACAAATCTATGCACGGCAAGGCGTTGATATCGACCGATCAACACTGGCATTCTGGGTTGGGAAAGCCGCGCATGAACTGAAGCCTGTCCATGACGCTCTGCTGGCACACCTCAAGAGATCCACAAAACTGTTTATGGATGAGACGCCGGCGCCGGTGCTCGACCCTGGGCGAGGTAGAACCAAGAAAGGTTACTTCTGGGCGCTCGCCCGCGATGATCGCGCTTGGAATGGGCCAGAAGCACCCGGGGTGGCCTTTACTTATGCGCCAGGACGATCCGGCAAATACGCAACCGAGATTTTGCAGGGCTTTGGTGGCATCCTGCAAGTGGACGGTTATGCCGGATACAACCGCGTGCTTAATTTGCGGGACAATGCCCCGATCCAACTGGCGTATTGCTGGGCTCATGCACGACGCAAACTCTATGAGTTGACCCATAATAACGTGGCCCCCATCGCCGAGGAGGGTCTCAAACAGATCGCAGTCCTCTACCGGATCGAAGGCCAAGTCCGAGGTCAATCCGCTGAGGAACGCTTAGCGATGCGACAGCAAAAATCTGCGCCAAAAGTAGCGACCTTCAAAATATGGCTGGATCACACAAGAACGCAGGTCTCTGCCAAATCTCCAACTGGCGCAGCGCTCAAATACATCGCCAAATACTGGGATGGCCTGATCTTGTTCCTGACCGACGGTCGCATCGAGATGGACAGCAACGCCGTAGAACGCACAATCCGCCCCATCGCCCTGCAAAGAAAGAACGCGCTCTTCGCGGGTCACGACGCTGGCGCACAAAACTGGGCCATGCTCGCGTCGCTGATCGAGACCTGCAAACTGAACAAAATCGAACCGCACAGCTACCTGACCAGCGTCCTCACAGCCATAGTCAACGGACATAAGCAGAAGCACATCGAGCAGCTGCTACCGTGGAACTACGCCGCATAGGTGGGACCAAAGCAGCGCTTACGGCTAAATTAATGCAGGTGGAAAACAACGAGGCCGTAGCGGCGGGCGAATGTGACGACATCTTGATTGAAGGCTAAATCCACTCAGGGCCATCATAGTCAAGGGTTGTGACTTAGGAAGCGTGTCGCTTTATTACGGCACGGTCCATCGCTTCAGATAATCGCTTGCGCATGAACTGCTTGAAGTTTCTCGCTTGAGGCATGATCTTTATTCCCTTTGCACCAAAGGTCTCTGATGCCCGCTTCAAGTAGCTATAAAATGTCCATGTTGCATAGTCATCGGGCGACCATTCGAGAGAGTCTACCCTACTATATCGTTGGCTAAAGTTTGAGTAATTGAAGGCATCTAATATTTCTTCTGCGGTCAAACTTGGGTGGGACTTTGAAAAACCGTTCGCGATGCCTTTTGCAGTACGGGCTACTTTGCAATATAGCCGCTATATTGTGCTGTCACGTACGTACACAAACTTGCCATCATACTGAAACCCTAAATATTCGAAACCGTTATGCCCCTGAAGGCCCTTGATGTGCGAAAACATCAACCCACTCTTCGATTTCTGAAACTCGGCAATGCAAGTTTTTTCCTGTTTGATAATTAGCTTTGAACCAGATTTTTTGATTTCTGCAATAGCAAGTTTTTCGGCTTCTTCCGCAACTCCATCTTCCGCAGGAATAATTAGCAAAATATCATCCGAATAACGCATATAGACGCCACCTTTAGATACTGCAAAGTCGTCAAGTGTTTTGTAGCCCAGATTATTGGGATGATCAAAGAACAAGAAGCTGGGATGCCAACGGCTGAGGTGTGCCGCAGGCATGGCCTCAGTCACGCGTCATTCTACAAGTTCAAAGCCAAATACGGTGGCATGAACATTTCCGACACCCATCGCCTTAAACCTCTGGAGGACGAGAACGCCAAGCTGAAGCGTCTTCTGTCTGTGCGATTTGAAAAGTAAGACTGACTCCGTTGAGGCAATGGCGCTTGCCCGTCGGTTTCGGACCGTCGTCAAAGATATGACCTAAATGGCTACCACATCGGCGACAATGCACCTCTGTGCGTTTCGAAAAAAACGTGTTGTCATCCTTGGTCCTGACGGCATTGGGCAAGGGTTGATAAAAACTCGGCCAGCCTGTGCCGCTGTCATATTTTGTCGAGGCATCATAGAGCGGCAAATCGCAACCTCTGCAGGCGTAAATCCCATCGCGGGTTTCCTTGTCCAAAGGGCTAGAGCCTGCGCGTTCAGTCTTTTCTTCGCGCATCACAAGGTATTCTATTTCACTCAATTGCGCGCGCCATTGGGCTTCGGTGCGCGTGATTTCAAACGTGCCTTCGGTGGCATGAAGTTTTGTAGCCACCACGGCGGCGGTACCGGACAGAAGGAATAATCGGCGTTTCATGAGAGCCTCCAATTTGGATTTCAGGGCGTGCCCACTCTCGCAATTTAGACGCGGAAGTGGGCGACATTATTTATTTAGGCAAAAGAACACGGTTAACAACGTGGATAACGCCGTTGGACTGGTTCACGTCAGCGATGGTGACAAGACTGGCGTTGCCGCTTTCATCAAAGATATAGACTTTGCCATTTTTGACTTGCGCGGACAAGGCATCGCCCGAGACAGCTTCGAAGTGATAGAAACCATCGGAGCTTTTACCCGCAGCGCTGATGATATTAGTGGCGGACCATTTGCCTGCTACCACATGCGACGTGAGGACTTTGGTTAGGGTGGCTTTGTTTTCTGGCATCAGCAAGGTTTCGACCGTGCCTTCAGGAAGTGCAGCAAATGCGGCGTTCACGGGGGCGAATACGGTAAAGGGACCATCGCTTTGAAGCGTCTCAACGAGGCCAGCCGCCTGAACTGCGGCCACGAGGGTTGTGTGGTCTTCCGAGTTTACAGCGTTCTCGACAATGTTTTTGGACTCATACATGGCAGCGCCGCCCACCATTGGGTTTTCGGCATATGCGGCCGTCGACAAGAAGCCAGCAACAACGGCAACGTTGAACGCACGGAAAGTCGTTTTTGCGATTGAGAGTTTCATTGTGATTTCCTTTTCAAAGGGTTGGTTTGTTTTGGTTGTGATGAAGACACGCAACCCACCAATGAAAAGTTTCAAAGTAATTTGAAAGAACGAAAAATGGCCGTTAATTCGTTGAATTTAAAGCAAATAAAATTTTAAATTGGCCGAGTGGACTCGTTGAGCGCTCATCCAATCAGGATGAAATGATCGTTCCAAAAGCCAAAACCGCCCCTGTTGGCGCTCCAGTGGGGGAGCCGCCAATGGGCTCGTCACTGATCGCAAGCGTTCCGCCATTCATGGCCGCGATAAGAGTTTGCGGCACGGATATCATCGCATTTTCGCTCGCCGGCAAGACACCCAGAGACACAGGCGCAGGTGCTCCGTCGGCAATGAGCCACAACTCTAGGACCCGCCCTTCGGCGGCAGAGCCAACAATCCGGTTGATGTCAATTTCGCCAGAGTTGGGATCAAAGCTTGCCGTGACGACCAGCTCACGGTCCTCTGCCGCAATCTCGGCGGTATAGGTTGGCGCTTGTGCGTCATTCAGCATGGAGGGGCCGAAATACGCGGCCAAAACCAGCATGGCAATGACGGCAAACACGCCACCCTTGCGGCCAAAGAACCACGCCAGCGAAAACTTTGGCGCGGGTTCGGTGGCCCCAAAGAGGCGCGCATCAATGGCGCTCTTGAGGTGAGCGGGGGGCGCGACTTCTGGGATGTCATCCGCTAAATGCACAAGCCCTTCGTCCCACTCGCGCAACAAAACACGTAAATCGGGCTCATCACGCAGACGTTTTTCAAACGCAAGACGGCTCTCCGCATCCAGAAGATGCAGCGCATATTCCCCCACGAGGGTAATATCGTCGTCGTTATGATCGCCCGATTGGGTCATCTGCTTAAACAGTCTTTCAGTTTCGCAAGGCTTCGACGAAGCCATGTTCGCATTGTATTGATCGGCACACCCGCGCGGTTTGCCAAGTCTTGATATGTGTCGCCGTCAAGATAAGCGCCGCGTACCGATGCAGCGTGGTCAACATCCAGTTCGCCCAAACAGTTGTCGATCTGCGTGCGTTCGGAACTTTGCACTGCGGCGGCTTCTGGTGTCGGTCCACTATCGGCTAGCTCGACAACATCCTCGATAGACGCAGTGGAGATTTTGCGGGCTCTGAGTCTGTCGATTGACAGATTTCGCGCCAACGTAATCAACCACGTCATAGGGCTGTAACCGTTGACGACATAGCTGTTTGCCTTCTGCCAAACCCTGACAAAAACATCCTGCAAGGCGTCTTCTGCTTCGGCCCTATTGTTCAAGACACGTAGGCAAATGCCAAAAAGTTTCGCAGAGGTCGCAGAATAAAGGGAAGAAAACGCCGCGCGGTCGCCCAAACCGGTGCGTACAATAAAATCCTCGATGTCAGCGACAGTGTTCATCTTGCTACGCTAATGCGAGGCCAGCACCGTGTAAACGAGCAAGTCAAAAAGTTACGCAAACACCATTGCGAAATCGACTAAACCTACCGCTAGACACTCTGCTAAAATTCTTTTCTTATTTCAGGAGTGGGGGGTTATAAATTTCCGAGACCAAGGAAAGCTAACGCTATGATCACAGATCCCGAGGACTATTTTTTGATTGGTTGTGGGCGCTGCAAACGCTTTGCTACGCCAGATTGCTCGGTGCGTAAATGGGCGGATGGGCTCAAGCACTTGCGCCAAATCTGTCGAGAGGTTGGGCTTATGGAAACGGCTAAATGGGGCCATCCGTGCTATATGCACAACGGGCGCAACATTGCGTTACTCGGCGCATTCCGTGGCGACTTTCGGTTGAGCTACTTTAATCCCGCGTTGATGAAAGATCCCGAAAAAGTCCTCGTGAAAAGAGGTCCAAACACGCAAAATGCAGGTATGATGAGCTTCACAGACGGTGCCGCAGTGAAACGTATGGAACCGGTAATCGTTTCCTATTTAGAAGAAGCGGTTGGCTATGCGGATGCTGGGATATTGCCGATCAAAGAGCCAGTGAAAATTGAGTTGCCGGATGAATTGGTTGAGGCCATGGATATCGATCCCGAATTGGCCGAGGCTTTTCACAAACTGACACCAGGTCGTCAAAGAAGCTACGTGATTAATCTCAATGGTGCAAAAGCGTCTGCGACACGCACCACGCGTATTGAGAAGTTCCGTGACAAAATTATCTTGGGCAAAGGCGCGATGGAAAGGTGAACGATATCCGTCCAACAGTCCAAATAAGCGGCGAATTATAAGGCCTTAACCCACTTCGTTTGCTTTTTTTCCCTTTGCCTGTTACTGTCGGCTTAGGCGGATTTTCCGTAAACGCGACTTGAATCGCCAGTTGCAGGACAGTGTCCAAAGCGACTCGCGTCGGTTCTGGAAGGATAACTTTTGACAGATTCCACAAACGACCCGAGCACGGACGTGCCTCAGCCTATTGATACAGACTTTGAGATAGGGCAACACAACGTCACGCCATTCGGCTTTGATATCCACAATCCGGTTTTCGGGATTTCGAGTATCGCTATCATTGTTTTCGTCATAGCAACTCTGATGTTGCAAGGCCCAGCCACAGAGTTTTTTAGTTGGCTTCGTGATTTTCTAACGTCGAGTTTCGACTGGTTCTTTCTAAGTGCGGCGAATGTTTTTGTACTTTTCAGTCTGTTTCTTGTGCTTTCGCCTATGGGTAAAATCCGGCTTGGTGGCAAAGAGGCGCGCCCCGATTATGGCTACCTCGGTTGGTTCGCAATGCTTTTCGCCGCCGGTATGGGTATCGGCCTGATGTTCTTCGGCGTGTCCGAACCGATGTCGCATTTTGCATCCTCGATGGGCGGCACAACGGTTGAGGCTGGCGCGCGTACCGATTGGGCCCCCCTTGGTGCTGCGGTTGGTGACACCATCGCCGCACGCGATCTTGGTATGGCTGCTACGATCTTCCACTGGGGCCTGCATCCGTGGTCAATCTATGCAATCGTTGCCCTGTCGCTGGCGTTCTTCACTTTCAACAACGGTCTACCGCTGACATTGCGTTCGGCGTTTTATCCGCTTTTGGGCGAACGGGTCTGGGGTTGGCCGGGGCACGTCATTGACACGCTCGCCGTGTTCTCCACGCTTTTCGGTCTTGCCACCTCACTTGGCTTTGGGACCGAACAAGCGCTTGCTGGGTTCAATTTCCTCTTTGGTTGGGGCACTGGCAATATTGCCAAGGTCGTCCTCATTTCGGTTATTACCGCATTGGCAACCATCTCTGTGATCCGCGGCCTCGATGGTGGGGTTAAAATCCTGTCAGAGATCAACATTGGGCTCGCCTTGCTGCTCCTCTTGTTCGTAATCGTCGTTGGGCCAACGGCCATAATCTTTGATACGATTGTCTCAGGTGGCATTGCTTATGCACGCGAAATCATTCCTCTCTCCAACCCCTTCGGACGTGATGACACCAACTTCATGCAAGGCTGGACAGCGTTCTATTGGGCGTGGTGGATTTCTTGGTCGCCTTTCGTTGGCATGTTCATTGCGCGGGTTTCTCGTGGCCGGACAGTGCGCGAATTCCTGACCTGCGTTATCCTTATCCCAATGCTCGCCAGTGTCGTTTGGATGGGTGCCTTCGGTGGTGCCGCGGTATCGCAAGTGATGGCGGATGCGGCGGCTCCCGTGATTGGTGTCGCACAAGAACTCAAGCTCTTTGTCATGCTGGAACAGTTGCCCTTCGCGTCGATTACGTCGCTTCTGGGTATCGTGCTGGTGTTGGTGTTCTTTGTGACGTCGTCGGATTCCGGTTCGCTAGTGATCGACACAATTACCGCAGGCGGCAAGATTGACGCCCCCGTACCCCAACGCGTTTTCTGGTGTATATTCGAAGGTGTGGTTGCCGCGACTCTGCTCCTTGTTGGCGGCAGCAGCGCGCTTACTGCACTTCAGGCGATGGCTGTTTCGACGGGCTTCCCGTTCACCATCGTTCTCCTTGCGATGTGTGTTAGCCTTTATATCGGTATGCGCAGATACGTTAAAGCAATGACCTAAACGTTCCGTCTGGCTCCCTGTTTTGGGGGCCAGACACCACTTCGCAATTGTGAAGCCCTCAACGGCTACGGCTCGTCTGGATTCTTCCGAACCAGCTATATACGGTCCAAATAAGTTTGATATTCCACATCGGTAACCATAGCAGAAAGCTTTTGAATTTCTGCCCGACAGCAAGCGGTAAAGACCCTTCGGTACTCTTTTCCAAACACGTCCACAGCCGCAGTTGAGCGTGAAAACGCGTCAACGGCTGGAACCCAAGTTCCGTACAGGCGCTGTTTGATTGCCCCCCCTTCATCTATAGGCTTCCCGGGATCAATTTTGTTTTTTAATCCAATCAACGCTCCACCCAGAATGGCCGTCAGCGCGAGATAGGGGTTCACATCCGACCCTGAAATGCGGTGTTCAAAACGGGCTGCTGGTCCCTGACTTTCGGGCACACGAACGCTGGCGCTGCGATTGTCTAAGCCCCAATTTGGCTGTAGCGGTGCATGGCTGCCTTCTTGAAACCGCCGATAGGAATTTAGATGCGGCGCGAAAATAACCTGCAATTCCCGCATGGTCGACAAAAGACCGCCGATGGCGTGGTGCAAATTTTCTTTGCCACCGTCTTCAAGTGCAAAGATGTTTTCGCCGTCTTCATTGATCAAGCTTACGTGGAAATGCATCCCACTTCCGGCGTCGTCTCCATAGGGTTTCGCCATGAAGGTCGATTCCAAATCGTGGCGTTGCGCACATCCCCAAACGAGGCGCTTGAACAAAATGGCGTAATCCGCCGCCGCAATCGGATCTGGAACATGTTTGAAATTGATTTCAAATTGGCCGGAACCTGACTCGGCAATGATGATATCTACGGGAAGGTCCAAGGCTTCACACCCCCTGCGGATTTCGCGCAGCACATCTTCCAACTCATCCATCGCATCCAAATCATAAAGCTGGGTGCCCATGGAGCCAATCGGGGGGATGGGCGCCGAGCCCAGGTTTTTGCGTTTGCGAAACAGATAGAATTCCATTTCGGCGGCCACAACTGCGGTGAGGCCAATTGCGGCAAAGCGCTCAACCATGGACGACAATTGCTGGCGCGGGTCATAGATACAGGGCGCGCCGTCTTCAGTTTCCAACGTCATTAAGAGCTGGGCCGCAGGTGTTTTGGTCCAAGGCAGCCGCTTGAGTGTGCGCATAATCGGAACACCATACCCATCAGGGTCGCCAGTAGCGAGCGCCAGTCGGGTTTCGTTCACGTCGTGCCCCCACACATCCAGCGCATACGAGGAAATGGGAAGGCGCACGTCACGCGTCAGGAGCTTCCTTGCGCCGTCCGGTGGCATCCACTTGCCACGGAAAATTCCGTGCATATCTGGGAACAGGAGCTCAATGCGTTCAAGGTCTGGGTTCTCGGCTAGAAAATCTAGAAGGATCTTACGATCTTCAGGGCTGGGTGTCTTTGGCATTCAATTAACCTCAAGCGCCGCAATCTCGGCGTCAAATTAGTTGCTCGTCCTTGAAAAAATCGTTTGCAATTTCTCGATTTAGTCTTCAGGAATAATTTGATCAAATATTGAATTTGTGTCAAGATTGAACATGAAAAACCTTTTCGCTTTCTTAAAAGCACCTGTCCCGTTTCTTTGCCGATTTCGCGCGCAATTGGGCTGTTTTTGTAGAGTTTTTATGAGAATTTTTCCTTATACTCATACATGTCAAACACTCTGAAATAATTTGATCAAATATATAGTGAGTTGCAATGGGCGCCCATGCCCGCCAGTTTTTAGCTTTCGCAGGAGTCCCCTAAAATGCGAGCAACAGAGATTAAATCCATCGTCGCGCAACTGCCCGATCACCTTCAGGAATGGTTGGCGGGGCGCAACCCCGAAGAAATTGAAGCCGTTGTGCCGGACATGGTTGGCATTGGGCGTGGAAAAGCCATGCCGGGCCGAAAATTTGCCAGTGAGCAAACCATGTTTTTGCCAACGTCGATTTTTTTTCAGACGATCACTGGAGGTTATGCGGACGTCGCCATTGCAAATGCTTGGGCGGAATCCGATTTGGTTTTGGTGCCGGATTTATCGACTGGGCGGGCGGTGCCGTGGACGTCTGATGTGACAATCCAAGTGATTTGCGATGTTCACACCCAAGATGGAAAACTTAGCGGTTTGGCACCGCGCAATGTACTCAAACGGGTGCTCGATCTCTATTCTGCGCGCGGGTGGAAACCCGTGGTTGCGCCTGAAATGGAGTTCTATCTTACTAAGCCCAATGTCGATCCTGATCTTCCGATTGTGCCCCCGATTGGGCGCTCGGGGCGCCAAGGAGTGGGGCGGCAGGCCTATTCCATTAGCGGCGTTGATGAGTATAGCGCCGTGGTCGATGACATCTACGATTTCGCCGAAGCACAGGGTCTTGAAATCGATACGGTGATGCAAGAGGGCGGGGCTGGGCAGCTTGAAATCAACCTCAATCACGGCGATCCCCTAAAACTCGCTGATCAAGTTTTCATGTTCAAACGCACTATTCGCGAGGCGGCTTTACGGCACGATTGCTATGCAACCTTCATGGCAAAACCGATGGAAAACGAGCCCGGAAGTGCGATGCATGTGCATCAAAGCGTTGTCGATATCGAGACGGGCGCAAGTGTATTTAATGATAAAAATGATCAAGCGACTGAGCTTTTTCATGGCTTTCTTGCAGGGCAACAGACCTACTTGAATTCGGTCGTGTGCCTGCTCGCGCCCTATGTAAATTCGTACCGCCGACTTGTGCCAGGGGAATCCGCGCCGATCAACCTTGAATGGGGCACGGACAACCGCTCGACGGGCCTGCGCATTCCGATCTCCAAGCCTGAATCACGGCGAGTGGAATGTCGGGTTGTGGGTATGGATGCCAATCCGTATTTAGCGATGGCGGCCTGTCTGGCCTGTGGATACTTGGGTATGGTTGAGAAGCTCAAACCTCGCGAACCAATCGTGAGTGATGCGGGCGATTTACCCCATGAATTGCCCCATGATGTGAAGGAAGCATTGAAGGCCTTTGAGAACGCGCCCAAGGTTCAGGAACTGCTTGGGGTAGAGTTCAGTCAGCTTTACATCGCAATTAAACGGTCGGAACAAAACGACTTTTTGCGTGTGATCAGCCCGTGGGAACGGGAGCACTTGCTGCTGAACGTGTAGGGCATGTGGGGTGACCCGCATTCCGAATTGCTAGCTGGACGATGTGGAAAAAATTCCATTTTGAAGTTTTAGAAGGAACCGAAGTTTCTATCCGCGTAAACCTCACCCAGTCGAAAGTATTAAAACTGGGCATGTGCAGGTGGAAAAGTGCTCAACTTGAAACAGCAAAACTGTGGCGAAAATGGCGCTAGAGTGTATAGTGATGTCAAATTGGGTTAGTTTCCTTTTGCTTTGGGAAGAGTAATTAGCCTTGCCGCGTGTGCTGTGCTTATAAAGGGCATGCGAGATTATTGATGTTGCGGCGGGTCGCCAGTTCTGAGTGGCTATTGCCCACATGGCATTAATACTAAGCGATATTTAACCAAGACTAGAACATAGTTCTTGGAGGTTTTTTGGAGGACGTGAGAATGCGAAGTAATGTGCTGGGGCTGATTTTAGCCAGAGTTTCTCTTGTTGTTCTGGCGCTGGCCGTTGGGCTGTCAGAACCTGTAAACGCTCAAACAGGTCCGTTTTCCGGTGGCTGGAATCTCCAACCCGAAGCTTCATCCTTGGAGTTTCAATCCGTTAAAAAGCAGACCGTTGTTGAGTCCAGCAGCTTTGCCACATTAGCGGGCACAATCGATGAAAACGGCCTTGCCAAAATGTCGGTGCTGCTTGATTCCGTTGATACGAAAGTTGATTTACGCAATGTTCGGATGCGTTTTCTGTTCTTTGAAACATTCAAATTTCCCGAAGCGACAATCACAACCCAGATCAACCCCGCAGATTTGACCGATTTGGCACAGGTCCGCCGCAAGCAGATCCCTTTGACATATTCGATTGATTTACATGGCGTTTCGAAAACATTTGAAACTGTGGCAACCGTCACGTTGTTGAGTGATGACCTAGTATCAATTGCAAGCCGGACGCCGATTTCGGTAGCCGTAGAAGATTTTGATCTCACCGATGGTTTGGCCAAATTGCAAGAGGCCGCCAATGTTGATATCGTCCCGTCGGCGACCATATCGTTTGACTTCTTGTTCGCGCGCGCCACATCGCAAGCTGCCGTGGAACCCATATCATCCGAGCCAGCTAAGCCCGCCTCTGTCGCCCTAGAAGTTGTCGGAAATTTTGATCAGAAAGCCTGTGAAGGGCGTTTTGAAATTCTTTCGCGCACTGGTAACATCTATTTCTCCTCCGGAAGCGCCCGCCTACAGGACACGAGCGCTCCCTTGTTAAATAGCCTCGCAGAGATCATCGCCCGTTGCCCCGATTTGAAAATCGAGGTGGGCGGCCACACGGATTCCGATGGTGGGGATGCACAAAACGAGCGTCTTTCCCGTTCGAGAGCGGCGTCTGTTGTCGATTATTTGCTCGCTAAAGGCCTTAATCCTGACATGTTGGAAAGCAAAGGTTACGGCGAAAGTAACCCCATTGCCACGAACGACACCAGTGAGGGAAAATCCAAAAACCGCCGGATCGAATTTAAGGTATTAGGTAGCTAAATGAAAAACGTTGTAAGTCCCATTCTTCAATTCCTATCGCGACCCGCCGCTTGGCTTGTGTGTGCTCTGGCATTTTCTATGTCCGCACAGACCAGTTTGGCCGAGCCACGGGTCGCGCTCATCATGGGAAATGGGGCTTACTCATCCGTGACGCAACTCGACAATCCCGTGTCCGACGCGCGTCTTATGGAAACCGCGTTGATCGAAAGCGGCTTTAACGTTCGCGTTGTCACCGATGCCTCTCAAATCGACATGAACCGTGCCATTGCACAGTTTGGCCGCGATCTGCGCAGCGGCGGAGAAGAGACAACGGGGCTGTTTTACTATGCCGGACACGCAGTTCAATCGTTTGGCTCGAACTTCTTGCTTCCTGTCGACACGCAGATAACGGATGCTGCCGATTTAAGTTTGGTCGGTGTGCCTGCAGATGCCGTTTTGCGACAAATGTTTTCCGCCAGCAATCGCACGAATATCGTGATTTTGGATGCGTGTCGCAACAATCCCTTTGAGGCAATTCCAGCTTTGAATGACAACGGCCTCGCCGAGATGAACGCTCCTCGCGGCACGTTTTTGGCCTATTCTACGGCACCTGGAGCTGTCGCGCTTGACGGCTTAGACGGAAACAGCCCGTTTACCAAAACCCTCGCAACGGAAATTACACGTGAAGGGGTATCCCTTGAGCAAACATTTAAAAGCGTACGGATTGAAGTTGTTGCGCTCACCAATGGTCAACAGACGCCTTGGGATACATCTTCGCTCACGTCCGATTTTGTATTTCGCGCGTCACAGCCTTTGAGCCAAGAGCAAGTGCAGGAAAAACAACTCTGGGATTCCGTGCGTCATAGCGACGATCCGGTGCCTATCATGTTGTTTTTGCGAGCATACCCTGCAGGCATATTCACGGTAGAGGCGCGGGATTTGTTGAATGAGATAATGCGCGCCGAGTTGGCGGGTGGCGAGAGTGATACCACTACGGCACAGGTTGCTGCGCCGACCGTTGAGCCTGAAGTCGCTGAGAATACGGGCTCAATTGCGGATGAGGAAACCTTGATTGGGGCCGCCCAAAGCTCGGGGAAATCCGAGGATTATGAGGCCTATCTTGAAGCTTATCCCAACGGTATTTATGCGGAACTTGCGGGTTTTGAGCTGGATATCCTTGCCCAAAAGGCCGCGGTAGCGGCTGCGCCCCCCGCGGTTCCAGAGAGTTCCGTGGCCGCGGTTGAAAGCTCGCAGCAAGACGTGACGTTTGCGACACCACTTACCTCGCAAGATCCCGAGGTGGTTGGTCGAAGCATTGCCCAACTCATTGAAGGATCGCCTGCGTTCCCGCCTTTTGAAGGCTTGCCCGAGGAAGCGTGGAATGGGAAAACGTGCTCCAATTGCCACGAGTGGACTGCTGAAGCGTTGTGCACACAGGGGAAAACCTATCTCCTAGCCAGCAATGAACGTTCCCTGTCGAAATCGCACCCTTTAGGTGGAGCGTTCAAGCAAGGGTTACGTCATTGGGCTGGGGGCGGATGTCTGCCATAAAGTGCCGCGCGTTATTTCGCGGTTATTGTTCGGCCGTTGAGATGAAAAAATACACCCATTCCCCCTTGAAGTCGTCATGTAGTTCTCGCGCCTCAGTAACCTGAGCTTTGAGGAATTTGAGATAGTTTTCGGCCGGCTCTTGCAAGGGGCGCGGATCGTCATAAAGCACGACTGACGAGGCAAAGGCCGCCGCGATTTCTTTCCCATAAGGGGGCCCGATTGTCAGTTCAAGAGAGGGCTTGTCACCACGGTCCGAACCTACCGAAAGGGGGCTTTTGGCGCTTGAGAACTCAAGCGGGACAATATCGTTGGGTTGGAGATGGATAACCATGCCATCGGCAGTAAAAAAGTCGACATAAACATAGCCGTCGTAGTCGGGTGCCACCAGTTCAAGCGAAAGACGCTGGCCTCCGAAATACGTGTAGTTTTGTGCAAATCCAGACGCGCCGATCACACGCTGATTTGTGAGTTGTTCGGTTGATTGGGGAAGGCCCACATCGGCAATACCAGATAGGGCGCCACATTGTGGTCGGGGCAGGATAAGCAATTGATCCGTAACAGGAATTGCACTACCAATCTGTTGTTTTAATGCGGCTAATACGGGCCCGCGCAAGGCGTCCTCCGGAATGTGGCCGCGCAGCTCAAGCTGTCCAGTTTCAGGCAGAAATGTCGCTTGCAAGCGTGCGCAGGGAACGGAGGCCAGAATGGTTGCAATCCCGTCCCGCACTTCGCTGTGGGCGCCACCGGATTGCATCAGATCACTGGGTTGCATGAACGCCTGAATTGCGCTGAGTGACGCCGCTTCGACCACGGCATTGTCGCCACCAGACCAAGCGAGGGAGGCCTGTCCCTTCTCGGAAGGTATGTCGAGAGAGGCCGAGGGTATAGCTTGATCGGAGGGCGACGTGGAAATGGAGGCTTCGCCTGTTGCGGGGATTGCATTGCTTTCCTGTGCTGGGGCTTCCAATTGTGCAGAGGTTTCACCCCGGGCTTGGGTCGATTTGATGGTCGTTGAGGGCGGAGGTTTTGCGGCCTCCGCTACCGCTTTCGGGAGGGATGTTGCGATCTGTGTTTTCTGGGGGACCACTGCTGCTGTGGGAAGTGTCGGCACCTCGGAGGGGCTCGTTTTCTGCGACGGCAATGGCTTGGTCGGCACAGAAAGGCCCGCTGTTTGTAGGGGAGCGGCATTTGACTTGGGAAAGGCCCCCTGACCCAGAGTTTTGGACTCGGGTGTGCTTTCAGTCGCCGTCTCAGGCGCGGTTTGCGTTTCCTGAGCCGCGACGCGTTTCACGTCTTGTGTTTTGATGTCGATTTGAGATTTGGGGAGGTTTTGTGCCTCAAACGGGTCGGGCGTAACGAGATATGCAATGCCTCCAAGCGCTACGAAGTGGAGGGCAACCGAAGCGGCTATGGCGGCCAGCCAGAATGTTTTGGATTGCGTGTTCATGGTATTTCTGGCGTCACAACAAGCACCAAGTCGCGCGCGCCTAGGGTTTCAATTTTTGCCATTAACGGCAGGACATGCGCAAGGTCGGCATCCTGATGTGCGTTGATGCGCACCAGCAAGTTCGGATCGTCCGCAAGGCTGACGGTAAGTTGCTTAAGTAAGGAGTCCAATGCGGCTTCGGCGCCATTCAAAGCGAGTTCGCCCTGTGCACCAATTGAAAGGGTCGCACCGCCACCGGGCATCTCTGTGCCAGTGGTGGAGAAAGCGGGATAAACTGCAAAAGGGGCGGTGGCGTCCATTCGACCGATGAGCATGAAGAAAATGAGCAGGAAAAACACGACATCAATGAGCGGAATGATGGTTTCTGGAGGAAGACGACGGGGGCGACGGGCGAGTTTCATTCGACCGCAGCCAATTGCAAAATGCGCAGTTGAGTGACGCCTGAAGCCGTTATTGTGTCGAGCAGTGACACGAGGGATTGGGTCTTTGCATGGGGCGATGGCCAGATCAAAACGGAAGTTTCCGGAAATTGCGCGACCTGGGTGGTAAGGAGCGCGGCGAGGTCGGGAAGGCGCGCTTTCTGCCCTTTAAGGCTGGGCTGCCCGTCAGAATTTAACCGAATGAGCAGAGGGGCATTGGCAGAAGGAGCCCCCTCTTTTTCCGGTGCAATTGTGGCGTCAGAGGACTTCACAACGGGGATCATTCCAAGGTTGAGATATGTTGATGTCACCATGAAAAACACCAACATGATTAGCAATACGTCAATCATAGGCACCAAGGATATGATCCTTTTGGGCTCAGTGACTCGCGTAAGTTGCATATCGCTTCCTTCTGAAATTGGGTGTCGTTTTGGCTAGGGTTTCTTTTGGTTCAGCGCAAAAAGCTGCCCTGTTGAGGATTCAATTTGCTGGGCCACCCGCTCGACGCGCGTATTGAGAAGGGCCGCGCCGACGGCCGCAGGAATCGCGACCAAGAGGCCCGCTGCTGTGGTTAAAAGGGCTTGCCAAATACCGGCCGCCAAAAGGGACGCGTTTGCGGCACCCTCCGCCAAAGCGAGTTCCTGAAACGACTGGATCATGCCGAGGACTGTGCCAAGCAGACCCAACAAAGGGCTGATCATGGCGATCAATTCCAAAAGCGGAATGTGCCGCTGCAAGCCGGATATTTCTTGATTGCCGCGCCATTCTAGATCGCCGTCGATGGCATCCGCATTTTGGCCCGATGCTAAAGCCTGCATGGCTACGAGGGTAATGTTGTCAGCAGGTGTCGCCGCTGATTCCATGCATTGAATGGCTGCGCGTTTGTCGCCCGTGGCCCATTTTTCAAGCGCGGCTTTCTGCGCTTCACCATTGGAAATTGTGCCCCGAAGCTGGACGAGTTTGACACCAATGAGCGCCAGAGAACACACCGAAAGAACGAGAAGAACCAGAACGATGGGCCCCCCACTGGTCAAGATTCCGAGGAGGTGTTGCATCGGCTACTTCTCCAGACTGGCGTTGGTGCGGCTGGCCAAATCAAGGAGGGGAAAGCAGTCCATTTCCTCGGCGTTTTGTGGGCGACAAGAGGCAAGCTCATGCAACAAAAGCGCTGATATTCCGTCGCAAGTCGTTTCTGGAATTTCAAACAGTTTTAAGGTCGTGCGCGCCGCAGGAAGAGGGGCCGCGTCGATCGTGAGGAGGCGATCAATAACCCCTTCATTGTTGAGAACGGCGAAGGACATTTCAAAACCTTCGAAAGTCAGATCCGTCTGGTTGCGAAAGAGGAAGAAGGCTTGGCATCCTCCGTTCTCATTTGATTCAAATTTATTCAACTCAATTGAGAGCTGTCCTGTATCCGCGAGGGTAAGTGTGGGATGCACGAACATTGAAGATGCAACTATGCCTGCTATCAAAGCTGCGGTACGAAAAAAAATCATGGATTAGGCTCCTCTACCTCGGTCCTTTTCACGATGCGTGGAGAGACTCGGAGCGGTCAAGGGATTTTTTCTCTTCTTTTCTTCAGATAACTTCTGGAAATGTTTGATTTATCTGATAGCGTAAGGGCTGATATTGCGAACAAGTCCCGCAGGAGATCAAACTCGTGCCTATAAATAATTTTTTTTTCGTGAGCTAATTTGCTCTTTTATAATAATATGCCGGAACGGTGTTTTGTGGTCCTGCACCTCAAAAATTGTACTGTAATCTGGTGTAATAACAGTTTTGAGGTTCTGTGAGCCAAAATCGTCGGGGGAGTCTGATTTGAATTCGCTTTTAGTAAACTTCGGAGATGATGCTCCGAGTGGTGAAGATTTAGAATATGACGCTATTTTTGCCTCCTTGTTGCTTGCGGTACAGCCCGGCGAAGAGCGTCAAGTTGGAGATCAAATCATTGAGGCGGAAGCGCCCAAAGACGCGGAAATAATTGAAAAAGCGACGGCCGTTTTGGAGCGTAGTCACGATTTGCGTGCGGCTGTGTATCTGGCGGCGTCTCGCGTACGCACGCAGGGCTTTGAAGGACTTGCGGAAGTTACAGGCTATATTCGCGGCTGTTTGGAACAGTATTGGGAAAGCTGCCATCCACAGTTGGATGACGAAGATGATGATGATCCGACGCTGCGGGTGAATACAATTTTGGGGTTGTCTGATTCCGATATGATGCTCAAATGGATCCGCCTCGCGCCTCTGACCATGAGTCAGGCGTTTGGGCGCATTTCGTTGCGCGATATTGCGATTTCAGAGGGTGAGGCCACGGCCTCTGCGGGCGCTGAACGGACGCTCGATGCCGCTGGGATTTCTGCAGCATTTCAAGACACTGACAGTGAAGAATTGAGGCTCATTTACGATAGCGCCCTTGCCGTCCTTGAAGACGTGCGCGCGATTGACGGTGTCTTTGATGAGAAAATTCCGGGCCTTGGTCCTGATCTTTCGCCCCTTGTGAAGATGGTCAATCGTGCCGTGGTGCGTTTGGGCAATGAGGTTGGCGCGGACGTTGAAGAAATCGCAGAAGAAGTTGAGGAGGGCGGCGTTGCGCCCGTCAAGGCAACCTCTGCGCCCGCTGGTACAATTTCAACACGCCGAGATGTCGAAAATGCAATCGACCGGATTCTGGCCTATTATTCGGCCAACGAACCCTCCAGCCCCGTCCCAGTAATGTTGCATCGCGCCAAACGTTTGATTGGCGCTGATTTCTTGACCATCATGAAGGATATGGCTCCTGACGGTGTCGATAATGTCATGCGGGTTGGGGGGATTTCCGACGAAGAATAACAAGGCCGAGGCACTTTGCCGCCACGAGGGCCCGACAGTGAAAATGTACCGCTAAGTCCAACAAAACGGAGAAATATATGTCAAGTTCACAGAAGTTTATTGCGCGAAATCGAGCGCCACGCGTACAGATCGAATACGATGTTGAATTGTATGGTGCCGAGAAAAAAGTTCAACTTCCTTTCGTTATGGGCGTTATGTCGGATCTCGCCGGAAAATCGGAAGTGCCGCAACCCGGCATTGCTGACCGAAAGTTCTTGGAAATCGACGTTGATAATTTTGATAGCCGCATGAAGGCGATGAAGCCGCGCGCTGCATTCTCCGTTCCTAATACCCTAACGGGCGAAGGTAATATGTCGGTTGATCTGTCGTTCGAAAGCATGGACGAATTTTCTCCCGGTGCCATTGCCGCCAAGGTCGCGCCGCTCAAAGCATTGATGGATGCGCGCAACGAATTGTCAAACCTGATGACATACATGGATGGCAAACCTGGCGCTGAAGAATTGATCGCCGACGCAATGAATAATCCCGAACTTCTGAAATCTCTGGCGGCAATTCCTGCTGCTACAGATGCAGACGCAGGAGAGGAATAACCCATGGCTGAAGAAGCAAAAGTCGACGAAGTTGGCGCGACACAAACTCAAGAAGCCGATTTCGCGAGCCTGTTGACCAAAGAATTTAAGCCGCGCACCGATACTGCAAAATCTGCGGTTGAAACTGCGGTTAAGACACTTGCGCAACATGCGCTTGCAAACACGGGTCTGATTTCTGACGATGTACTTCAATCGATTGAATCTATCATCTCCGAAATTGACAAAAAACTGTCCGTTCAGATCAATGCAATCATTCACAACGAAGAATACCAGAAGTTGGAAAGCGCATGGCGCGGCCTTCATCATCTGGTGAATAACACTGAGACAGACGAAAACTTGAAAATTCGCGTTATGAATATCTCGAAAAAGGATTTGCACAAAACGCTCCGCAAGTTCAAGGGCGCAGCTTGGGATCAATCACCGATCTTCAAGAAGCTCTACGAGGAAGAATTCGGTCAGTTTGGTGGCGAACCTTATGGCTGTTTAGTAGGCGATTATCACTTCAACCACTCCGCTCCAGATGTTGAGCTTCTTGGCGAAATGGCCAAAGTCGCAGCGGCTGCACACGCGCCGTTCATCACGGGCGCTGACCCTTCTTTGATGCAGTTTGAAAGCTGGCAGGAATTGGCGAATCCACGTGATTTGACTAAAATCACCGGCACACCAGAATATGCCGCGTGGAATTCCCTCCGCAAATCAGAAGATTCAAAATACCTTGGTCTGACAATGCCACGCTTCCTTGGTCGGCAGCCCTATGGCGCGAATTCCAACCCTGTTGAGGAATTTGCCTTCGAAGAAGACACTGGCAATGCTGAATCCGAAAACTTTGCCTGGGTAAATGCGGCTTATGGCATGGCGACCAATATCAACCGTTCCTTCAAGGAATATGGCTGGTGTAGTCGTATCCGGGGCGTTGAATCCGGCGGGACAGTTGACAATTTGCCAACACACACCTTCCCAACGGATGACGGCGGCGTTGATATGAAATGCCCAACCGAAATCGGTATTTCGGATCGTCGGGAAGCAGAGCTTGCCAAAGGCGGGTTGATGCCCCTTATCCACCGTAAGAATACAGATATGGCGGCCTTTATTGGCGCGCAATCTCTGCATCTTCCTGCGGAATATGATGATCCGGATGCGACAGCGAACGCAAACCTTGCGGCACGTTTGCCGTATCTTTTTGCGACATGCCGTTTTGCGCACTACTTGAAGTGTATGGTGCGTGACAAGGTCGGATCGTACAAGAGCCGAGAAGATATGCAGCTCTTTTTACAAAAATGGATCGACCAATATATCGACCACTCATCGAGTATCTCAAGCGAGGGCGAAAAAGCCCGCAAGCCGCTTGCAGCAGCAAGTGTTGTGGTTGAGGAAGTCGAAGGAAATCCAGGGTACTACACTTCGAAATTTTTCTTGCGGCCGCATTACCAACTTGAAGGCCTTTCGGCTTCCTTGCGGTTAGTTTCAAAGCTACCGTCAGAAAAATCCTAACCGTTGGCGCGCCAAAATCGGCGCGCCATCTATCATTTTTACCGCGGAATTTACCGCAAAATTAGTTTAGGAGAATACACATGGCATTAGACATGTTTCTTGATATCGAAGGCGAAATCACAGGCGAGTCAAAAGATGGCACTCATAAAGGTGAGATCGACGTTCTTGCGTGGTCATGGGGAATAAGCAACGCAGGTAGCTTTCACAGCGGCGGCGGTGGCGGTTCGGGCAAGGCAAACTTTCAGGACATAAGCATTACGAAATGGCTTGATTTGTCATCGCCAATTCTTCAGCTCTATTGCGCGAACGGCGACCATTTTCCTTCGGCGACTCTGACTGTTCGCAAGGCTGGTAAAAAGCCTCTCGAGTATATGATCATCAAATTGGAAAACGTGTTGGTTACATCAGTGAGCACAGGTGGTTCGGGTGGAGAAGACCGTTTGACAGAAAATGTGTCATTCAATTTTGAAAAAGTTGAAGTGAAATACACTGAGCAAAAAGATACTGGCGACTCCGGCACAGTTAAAGAGTTCAAGTGGAACATCGGTGCAAACGAACCCAAATAGGGTTTGTTTTAGGAAATACGTCGCCTCAAAATCTTGGGGCGGCGACCTTATTTTTAAAGAATTCTAGGGGAGAACGCTTTTGACCGCCGATGCAAGAGAGTTGTTACAAGCTAACGATTTGCGGGGCGCTCTCGACGCGCTTCAATCCGCAGTTCGCGCCAATCCCGGTGACGCAAAATTGCGGATATTCCTGTTTCAATTGCTATGTGTGATGGGCGACTGGAAACGTGCCGTGGCACAGTTGAAACTGTCTGCCGAGCTTGACCCTATCGCCATTCCAATGGCACAGGCCTATCGCGAGGCGATCATTTGCGAAGTATTTCGCGAAAAGGTTTTCGCCGGCGAAAAAGACCCCCTCATTTTTGGCGACCCGGTTCAATGGGTCGCGCTGATGATCGAGGCGAACAAGGCCTTGGCGCTTGGAAACGCGGGACAGGCTGCGGACTTACGCGGCAAAGCCTTTGACCTTGTGCCTGATATGGGCGGCGTCATTAACGGCCAGCGATTTGAGTGGATCGCGGATGCGGATATGCGGCTTGGCCCTATCTTGGAAATCATCGTCAACGGGCGATATTTTTGGATGCCGTTTAGTGCCATCCGTACCATGACCGTTGAAGCGCCCGAAGACCTACGGGATTCTGTGTGGACCGCTGCGCAACTCACTGTTCAAAATGGCGGCGAGTTTGTTGCTTTGATTCCAACCCGTTATACGGGAACTTACCAATCGGGCGACGATGCCGCCATGCTTTCACGCGCAACAACATGGTCGGACCTTGGGTCGGAGACGTTTGTCGGAAACGGACAGCGTTTGATAACGACGGATGCTTCGGAAACCCCGCTGATGGATCTGCGTTCTCTTGAAATGGATGCGCTACCGGTTGGCGAAGGGGAAACCGATGGCTGATAAGACCATAACAGAGAGATTGCAGCCCTCTTTGTTAGATCGATTGACCGATCTTGAGCCTGAAAACAAGAACGAGACCCATGATGCGCGAGTGATCAATTTACGGCGGTTGCGCGACATCATTCGCCGTGACCTTGCATGGCTGTTGAATTGCAACAATCTGGACACGATCATTGATGAAGACGAGCATCCTCATGTGCGTAAGTCGGTACTAAATTACGGTGTCAGGGAAGTGTCTGGCGATTTTTCAACAGAGAAAAGAGCCGCAGAAATTCGAAAATCGATTCATCGTGCAATCACCCTTTTTGAGCCTCGTATCAAAGAGGGGACTTTGGAAATTTTGGAACGTAAGAACAAAGATGGCAGTCAGACGATTGTTGAGTTCGACATTCGTGCGGACATGTGGGCACAGCCCCTTCCGATGGAGTTGTACCTTCGGTCACAGGTTGATTTGACTACGGGTCAGTTACAGTTGGAAAGCGATTAATAGGACAGAATGGACACACGCCTTCTTAAACACTACGAACAAGAGCTGACATTTTTGCGCGAGATGGGGGCGGAGTTTGCCGATTCCTATCCAAAAATCGCAGCGCGTTTGGGCATGGATGGTGTCGAAGTTCTAGACCCATATGTTGAGCGGTTGCTTGAGGGGAGTGCATTTTTGTCAGCGCGGGTGCAGCTTGAACTTGAGATGCAATACCCGGCGTTTACCAGTCATTTGCTCGAAATTATCTACCCGCATTATCTCGCGCCAATTCCGTCGATGATGGTTGCGCAACTCCAGCCCGATATGGAGAATGCGTCGCTTGCCGATGGTCACGTTATGCCCCGCAACACACGGCTTCGGTCGCGGTTAACCAATGGATTACAGACGGCCTGCGAATTTCGAACCGCTGCCGAAATGACTTTGTGGCCCATTGAAATATCTGAGGCCGAATACATTGATGGGCGCGGCGCGTTGGTTGCCGCTGGGGTTGCGTCAAATATCGAGGCGCGCGCCGCGATCAGGCTACGGATTAAACGCCACGGAAATGCCCCCATAGGTGAATTGGGGCTGGACCGTTTGAACCTGTTTTTGGGTGGGAAAGGTGCGCTGGGCTGGCAGTTGCATCAGCTTTTGTGCACTGAAAACACAGGCATCGTTGCGCGCTCTACGGATCCGCGTGCGGATTGGACCAAGCCCCTTAAGTCGCGGGTTGAGCCACTTGGTTTTTCGCGGGAGGAAGCCCTCTTGCCAACCCCGCGTCAATCCTTTGATGGCTACCGTTTGTTGCAAGAGTATTTTGCAATGCCGGAGCGGTTTCATTTTCTTGAGATCGGCGATCTTTCGGCGGGTTTGTCACGCGCGGTCGGTGACGCAATGGATGTCTATATTCTGCTACGCGACGGGAAGCCGGAAATCGAATCTGGGGTAACGCCAGAAGCGTTTTCCCTCAATTGTGTGCCTGCAATCAATCTGTTTGAAAAACGCTGTGATCGGGTTCAGATTTCGAGCAACAATGTTGAACATCATGTTGTGGCGGACCGCACTTCGGGGCAAAGTTTTGAAATATATTCCCTGTTGAACGTGATGGGCATTCGCGCCGAGGGCCAAGATGATATTGAGTTGCGGCCGTTTTATTCCGCGGATGACTTCTCTCCGGCGGGCGACCAACATGCGTCGTTTTATACAATAAAACGCAAAATGCGGCAGCGTACGGAAAAAGAGCGTCTCAAGGGTGCGCGGACAAGTTATTTAGGTTCCGAAGCCTATCTCACCTTGGTAGACGCGAACCAAGCCCCCTATAGCGCCGAAATGTCCCAACTTTCGGCGCGTGCGATGGTTACAAACCGCGACCTGCCGATCCTGCTCCCAACTGGCGAAACCGATCTGTTTCACCTGCCCGACGGCGGGCCCGTGAGCATGGTGCGCACCCCCATAAATCCCACGCGTCCCCGTCCGACATTGGCGCAGGGCGACGCGGCGTGGCGGCTTATCAGTCACCTGAGTTTGAATTATTTGTCGATCGCCGATACCGACACGGGCGAAGGCGCCGCCGCGTTGCGGGAATTGGTTGGCCTTTATGCACCCAAAGGGGATCGCGCGACCAACAAGCAATTGGAGGGGATTACTTCGGTTTCAAGTCGCCCGATTGTGCGGCGAATAAGTGACGGCGGCCTGTCCACCGCCGTGCGTGGTTTGGAAATCAAGCTCGAAATGGACGAGAGCTTTTTTGAAGGTGCGAGCGTTTATTTACTCGGCTCGGTTTTGGAGCGTTTCTTTCGTAAATATGTGACAATCAACAGTTTCACGGAAACGGTTCTCACAACCCAGCAAAATGGCGAAATCGCGCGTTGGCGTCCGGAAACTGGACTGGGGAGGGTGATTTGACGCATTTCGAAAACCTCACAGAATCCCCTGAATCCCACCATATTTTCCTCGCGCTGCGCATCATCGAAGCGCAGTTTCCCGACTCACCAGAGCTTGGGCGCTCACGGCGTCCGCGCGAAGATGCGGTGCGTTTGGGTCAAGAGGCGCGCATGGCGTTTCCACCAACGACGATCCGCTCATTTATCCCACCAGATGCCAACGGTCCGGCGCAATTGATAAACAGGTTTTTCGGCTTTTTCGGGCCAAACGGCCCGCTGCCCGTGCACCTGACGGAGTATGCGCGCGAACGCCAAATCAACAATCGTGATCCGTCCTTTGTAGCCTTCGCGAATATGTTAACCCATCGGTTGATGAGCCTTTTATACCGCGCGTGGGTCACGGGGCAGCCCGCTGTTGATTTTGATCGGGGAAGCGATTCCGAGTTCGAAAGTCACGTCGCGGCGCTCGCTGGATTGCACGGCGAACACCTGCGCAACCGAGATGCGATGCCCGACCTATCCAAACGCCATTTCTCCGGCCAATTGGCGCAGGGAGCAAAAAATGCTGAGGGGCTGGTTGCGCTGCTTTCGAGTTTTTTTCACGCAAAGTTTCATTTGCAGGAATTTGTCGGCAGTTGGCTTGAGCTTGAACCCGAAGATCGCTGGCAACTTGGCGCGCCCGGTGGGCTTGGGCAAACTACAAGTGTTGGCACGCGGGTATGGTCTCGGGCGGCTAAGTTCCGGCTGATTGTGGGCCCCGTTTCGCTTGAGGAATACAAACGATTGATGCCGGGCAGCATGGCGATTGAAAAACTGGTGGCGATTGTGCGCAACTATGTGGGCGATGTGTTGGATTGGGACGTGAATATTATTTTGCGCGGGGACCAAGTGCCTGCGATGATTTTAGGCCAAGATGCGCGCTTGGGGTATACGACGTGGGTCGGCGAGCGTGACACGAATAAAGATGCAGGTGAATTGTATCTAGAACCGAGAAATTTACAAAAAAACTAGCAGCCGAAATTTAGCAGGGCAGCTGTAATGGGAAGGACAATATTATGACCGAGATCAGTCGCGTTGCTTTGTTTGGAAAGCTGAATTCGCTGGGGTATAAATCCGTCGAGGGTGCCACAGTTTTTTGCAAAATGCGGGGCAACCCCTATGTTGAAATCGTACATTGGTTGGCGCAAATCGTACAGCTTCCTGACAGCGATTTTCATAAAATCATCACGCATTACAAAGTCGATCAATCGCGCCTTGCTTCGGATATGACGCGCGCATTGGATGCGCTTCCGCGTGGAGCAAGCACGATTTCCGACCTGTCCCAGCACCTCGAAGATGCGATGGAGCGGGCATGGGTTTATGGCTCGCTGTTGTATTCAGCGTCGCAAGTTCGCACCGGTCACTTGGTTCTTGGGATGATGAAAACCAAGCAGTTGCAGAATATTTTCCTCGGGATTTCAAAAGAGTTCGCACGCATCCTTCCAGATGATTTGGCCGATAATTTCGCCACCATCACAGAAGGGTCCCCTGAAGAGTCATTGGTAGCGATGGATGGATCGCACACGGGTGGCGGTGCGGTTCCGGGTGAAGCATCAGGCGCGATGTCGCCTGCGTCGATGGGCAAGGAAGAGGCCCTTCAGCAGTATTGCACAGATATGACCCAGCAAGCCAAAGACGGCAAAATCGACCCTATTGTTGGGCGCGATCAGGAAATTCGCCAGATTGTCGATGTGCTTATGCGGCGTCGGCAAAACAACCCGATCCTCACGGGCGAGGCGGGTGTTGGTAAAACGGCGGTCGTTGAAGGCTTTGCCCTTCGGATTGCCCGCGGCGATGTACCGCCTGCGTTGCAAGGCGCACGCCTTTTGGCGCTTGATGTGGGTCTATTGCAGGCGGGTGCCTCAATGAAGGGCGAGTTTGAAAACCGTCTTAAGGCTGTTATTGAAGAAGTTCAGGCCTCGGCGACGCCGATCATTATGTTTATCGACGAGACGCACACGCTTGTTGGTGCGGGTGGCGCTGCGGGAACGGGCGATGCCGCCAACTTGCTCAAACCTGCGTTGGCACGTGGTACACTTAGAACGATTGGCGCGACAACTTGGGCCGAGTATAAAAAACATATCGAAAAAGATCCGGCATTGTCGCGTCGTTTCCAAGTGGTTGCAGTGGAAGAGCCCAGTGTCCCTAAGGCGATTTTGATGATGCGGGGCATCGCGTCGATGCTCGAGAAACACCACGGCGTTCAGGTCCTTGATGAGGCAATCGAAGCTGCAGTTAAGATGTCAGCGCGGTATATACCCGCCCGCCAATTGCCCGACAAATCGGTAAGCGTGCTTGATACAACCTGTGCGCGGGTCGCGATTAGCCAACACGCCGTTCCAGCCGAAGTTGATGATTGCCGCAAGCGCATCGATTCTTTGACCACCGAGCTTGAGATTATCGACCGCGATGGTACCGCCGGTTATGACGTCGAAGATCGGCGTATGGTCATTTCGGAACTCAAGAAATCCGAAGAAACGCGTCTCGCTGAGCTGGATGTGCGTTGGGAAGCGGAGAAGGTTGTCGTCAAAGACATCCTCGACTTGCGAGCTCAGTTGCGCGAAGGCGCGGCGGCGGTTGATACTGCGAATGATCCCGTGGCGGAGGCTGTGCAAAGTGAAGACCTTCCAGAAGGGGAGGAAGCGCAAGCGGCTGAGACGTCTGTTCTGGATGCAGAAGCGCGCGCCGAGTTGATGGCGCAACTCAAAGCCAAAAATATCGAACTTCAGGCGCTTCAAGGCGAAACAGGCCTGATCCTTCCGATTGTCGATGAACAGGCCGTCGCGACGGTTATTGGGGATTGGACTGGGATTCCGGTTGGGCGCATGGTGAGTGACGAGCTGGAAACAGTTTTGAACCTTGAAACGCATCTCGCCAAGCGGGTCATCGGCCAAGATCACGCGATGAAAATGATCGCCAAACGTATCCAAACCAGCCGTGCAAAATTGGACAATCCGTCCAAGCCAATTGGTGTTTTCCTTCTGGCGGGGACATCCGGCGTGGGCAAAACGGAAACCGCTTTGGCAATCGCCGAAGTTCTGTATGGCGGTGAGCAAAATGTCATCACGATCAATATGTCCGAATATCAGGAAGCGCATACGGTCAGCAGCCTGAAAGGGGCACCTCCCGGCTATGTGGGCTACGGCGAAGGCGGCGTTTTGACCGAAGCTGTGCGCCGCAAACCCTATTCCGTTGTGCTTTTGGATGAGGTTGAAAAGGCTCACCCGGATGTGCACGAGGTGTTTTTCCAAGTCTTTGATAAAGGTGTCATGGAAGACGGAGAAGGACGGGTCATCGATTTCAAGAATACATTGATTTTGCTTACGTCAAATGCGGGCTCTGACCTGATTATGGATATGTGCGCCGACCCAGAATTGATGCCTGAAATTGATGGTATAACCAAGGCGCTGCGGGAACCGTTGCTCAAGATTTTCCCAGCAGCCTTGTTGGGTCGTCTTGTGACCATCCCATATTATCCTTTGTCTCCGGATATGATCGGCAAGATCACTGTCCTTCAATTGAACCGTATCAAAAAGCGGACCATGGAAAATCACGGTGTTCCGTTTGAATATACCGACGCTGTGGTTGATGAAATTGTGAATCGCTGTCAGGAACTTGAGTCTGGTGGGCGGATGATCGACACTATTGTGACCAACACCATGTTGCCTGAAATTTCTTCGGAATTTTTGACGCGCATGATGGAGGGCAAGCATGTGTCCAAAGTGTCCATCGATGTGAAAGACCACGATTTTGTCTATAGCTTTGAATAAATAGACATTCTCGAATATGGTAGGCACACCTGAGGGTTCTTGGGTTTGCCTGCTAGCTTTGAATAAACTGAAAATCGGCCTGACTTGGGCACGATCGGCGCCGTAATCAAAAGGGGGATGGCATGAAAAGCAAATCAAATTATGCCATGGAGATGACTGCCGATGGGCAAGAACTTCCTGTCAAACTTATTGCCGGAATCGTTGAGGGGGCAATGAATAGCGTGCCCCTAGCGCGGATCGAATTTGTGTCAAATGATCTCTTGTTAGATTTGGGTGAGTTCGTCGGCAAAAGTATGGATGTCAAGATTTTCGGAGAGGACGAAAAACAGCAGTACTTTTGCGGTATTTGCGTGTGTGCGGAATATTTGGGGTCGTCATCGGGAAATGGTCATTACCTCGCCGAAATTCGACCATGGATTTGGTTTTTGTCTCGAAAGCAGGACAATCGCATTTTTCAGAACCAGACAACCACCGAAATTGTAAAGAATGTCCTGAGCGAACACGGTTTTAGCGCTAACTTGAAAACTTCCCTTTCGGGGCTGAGGCGGTACGCGAGTATTGCGTTCAGTACCGTGAAACGGATCTTGAATTCATCACGCGCCTTCTTGAGGAAGAGGGAATTTACTTCTTTTTTCAATACAAGGATAGTCAGGCGAAAATGGTACTGGCGGACTCGATCGCGGCGCATTCTAACGTGAAAGTCGACAGCAAACTTCCCTTTCGCGACGACGAAGCAGAACTGCAATTGGACCATTTTTATCGATGGGACGCGGCGGAGAAGGTTGTCAGCGGAAAAGTAACTCTGGATGACTATAATTTTGAGAGACCTAAAGCAGATCTCACATCTGTGGCCTCGAAGGACAGTGGCAGTCACACCTATAGCGATTACGAAATTTACAAATATCCAGGCCGCTATCTTGAAACTGAAGTTGGGGAAAATTTTTCGAAATATCAGATGGATGCGACGGCCGCAGCCTTTCAATCGTGGAGTGCCGAGGGAAATATTTTGAACCTCGGTGTTGGTGATACATTCGAGTTGATTGATCATCCTCGGCACGACACGGGGTCTGAAGACTTCATGATAACTGAACTCAAGCAATATTTTCTTTTGGAAGCAGGGAGTGGTTCCAAAATAAAGCCTTTGCTAAAAGAACGAGAAGCTTTTGGGCTGAGCGAGTATGAGCACACACGTATTCAATGCAAAGTTGTTAGAAAAGATGCCGCTTTTAGAATGCCGGAAATTACTCCTAAACCAGAAATACACGGTGTTCAAACCGCCGTCGTAACGGGGCCGAGTGGCGAGGAAATCCATACGGATAAGTATGGTCGTATTAGGGTTCAGTTCCATTGGGATCGCGAAGGCAAATACGATGATAAGACGACGTGTTGGATCAGAACAATGATGCCAGTGGCTGGTAAAAACTGGGGCACAATTGCAATTCCTAGAATTGGCCACGAAGTTGTCATTCAGTTTGAGGAAGGAAACCCCGATCGCCCCATTTGCACAGGAGTGCTATATAACGCAGACAACATGCCGCCGTATGAATTGCCCAAAAACGCAACGCGGATGGGGATGAAAACCAACAGCTCCAAGAGCGGCGGTGGCTTTAGCGAACTTATGTTTGAGGACAAGAAGGGCGATGAGTTGGTGCGGTTTCAGTCCGAAAAGGACTACGTTCAAACCATCAAAAACAGCGCCCACGTCAAGGTCGGATACCCTTACGAAGACGATTGCCTCAAGGCGGAAGCTGATGGCGAAAAGAGTATGAAGGTTGAGATTGAGAACAATCTGGATGAGATTATTGAAAAAGGTAATCACACATTTACCGTATCAGCGGGCGAACAAACGATTGCGATCAAGAAGGACAAAACTGAGACGATCGAGGGGAAGTCTACGCAGGTAATTATCGGAAATGTGACCGAGACCGTCAAGGAAGGCAACGTCACGCGGGAGATTAAATCCGGTAATGAATCCACCACGATTTCGATGGGCAATTTCACTTTGGACACAAAGGCTGGTAAAATTGACATGACGGCAATGCAGTCGATCACTTTGAAAGTTGGCCCATCAAGCATTAAAATTGACCCAAGCGGGGTTACCATTAAAGGGCCGATGATCAAGATAGAGGGCACCGCTATGATCGAGGCCAAAGCGCCGATGACCCAAGTTAAGGGCGATGCGATGCTTGTTTTAAAGGGCGGTTTGACCACCATCAACTAGGGGAGGCGCAGGATGACGACAGATTACACCGACCTCAAGAAAGTCCCAAATCAGCCCGCCGTGCGATTGCTTGCTATGGCGAACGCGAAACTGGGTACCAAAGTAAAGGCGCCCGCGAACGCCAGCGTTTCAACCGTTTTACAGGAACTCGACGGCGCGGAAGCCTATATCGATATTTTGCGTTTGATGTCTGTTGCTTTGCCGCCGCGCGAACGGTGCTGGTGGGCATGCCTTGCCGCACGCGATGTTGCTGGGCCAGATGTTGAAAGCCTTCCAGCCCCCCTTTTGGCGGCGGAAAAATGGGTGCGTAGCCCCTCGGATGAAACAAGAGAGGCGGCGCGTGTGGCCGTTGAGCTTGCGGATATGGATGACGACACAGTGCATTGCGCAATCGCGGTTGTCTTTAGTGCGGATACGCTTGGACCGGGAAACCTTGCGCAATACCCAGCGCCTGCGGGGGCCTCTCAGTCGTCGGCGTTTGGGATGAATATTATCGCAATGGGCATGGGCGAGGATATCGCGGTGACGGCGAAATTGTTGATCAACCGAGCGCTGAATATTGCCCGTGGCGGCAATGGCAATGTTACGTTAAACAAACAAAAAGACACACAGGAGATGCCGTCTTGACGCCCGCAGCTCGTATTACTGATATGCACGTTTGCCCGATGGTTACACCGGGAATTCCGCCGATTCCTCACGTTGGGGGGCCGATTGCGCCGCCCGGGGTTCCGACAGTTTTGATCGGAATGATGCCTGCCGCTCCGCTTGGAAATATGGCGGTTTGCGTGGGCCCGCCTGATGCTCTGATCAAAGGGTCCGCGACTGTTTTGGTTGGTGGGCGACCCCTTGTGCGGATTGGCGATTCAACGGCTCACGGTGGCGCTGTCGCCGGACCGGGATGTCCAACCGTTCTTGTGGGGGGATAGCCGCTACAATGACCGTTATCTTACATTTTCAATCGACGGGTACCATTCCGGGCAATGCACAGCCATTTCGGATGTCTGGAGCGTCGATGACGATTGGGCGATCCGATCAAAACGACCTCGTTTTGCCCGACCCCGACAAAGTGATTTCGGGACGCCACAGTGCGATTGAGGATCATGGCGGCAATGTTGTGGTTATTGATTTCTCGACCAATGGCACCTTCTTAAATTACAATAAAGCCGCGCTTGGCCCCACGCCCACCCCTTTGAATGACGGCGATATTCTGTCGATTGGCACCTATGAGTTGTTGGTCGAGATCGCGGCTGGAGTGCCTGCTGGAGTTCCGGATTCTTTTGAGTCACAATCTGATTATCAATCCGCCCCACTGACAACGGGCGCAGCCCAGATTATGGATGTCCTAGACGATTCATCGGGCGATGATTTTTTGGATGACCTCCTTGGTCCGAGTACGCCGATTCAGGGCCACCAAAGCGTGATACGCGACCAGATAGGCGATGACGGACTCATGCCGCCGATGGGCGATGACGACGATGATCTAATGATGCCTCGGCAAGAGGAAAACCGCGATCAGGGTGCGAGCATTTCGGAACATTCTTCCTCTTTGGAGGACTCCTTCTCAGCTTCCGCCCCAGCGTCAAGCGCAATTCCTGACGACTGGGATTTGGGCGATTTGGGCCCGATTGGTGGTTCAGACACACAGGATGCTTCGCCTTTAGACCCCTTTGCAGTCCCCCCTGTTCCCACGCCCATCGTTGAAATTCCAGAAGAGCCGTTGGATGTTGCACCTGTCGCTCCGCCGCCCCGCGTTGAAGTGACATTAACGGCGCAAACTGTTGCGACACCGGTTGCCACCACAGGGGATGATCGCGCCGCGCGTGCCTTTTTGAACGCGCTGGGCGAGGGGGCTTTATCCTGTTCGGACGATGCTCTTGAGGAAACGATGGACCGTCTTGGGAAAGTCATGCGCACGATGATCCTCGGCGTGCGCGAAATTCTCATGACCCGCGCAACGATCAAATCGGAATTTCGGATTAATCAAACCATGATCAGTCATGGCGGGAACAACCCGTTGAAATTTTCCGTTAGTCCCGAGCAAGCCATTGAGAGTATGGTGAAACCAACGACCAAAGGATACATGGATGCGGTCGCTGCGTCAGAACAAGCTCTGACCGATATCAAAGCGCATGAAGTCGCAATGATGACGGGAATGGAAGCCGCCTTGAAGGGGGTTTTGGCAAAAATGGAGCCAAAAGCTCTGGTGAAATTGATCGAGTCTGATCGTGGTTTTCGCTCCCCTTTGACGAACAAAAAGGCCAGCTATTGGGACGGTTTTGAACATAAATACCAAGAGATTGTGGATCAGGCGGAAAATGATTTCCAAGATCTATTTAGCAATGAATTCGCAAAGGCCTATCAAGACCAGCTTGATAGGTTGAAGTGATGCACAGCCTAGCTGGGAGTTGAAGCAACTATATGTCGTGGGATAGCAAAGTATTGTGGACCGAGGGGCTGTTTTTACAGCCTCACCATTTCCAACAGGCAGACCGATACACCGAAGCGCTCGTTGCCGGTTTGGCGCGGCGTATTGCACCCTATGCATGGGGCGTTACTGATCTCGAGATTGATCAAGACGTTCTAAAGGTTGGTCAATTCGCGATTAAATCCTGCTCGGGTTTGACACAGGACGGCACCGTGTTTCGCGTGCCAAATGTTGAAGATCACCCGCCAGCGCTCGATGTTCCCGCGGGCATCAAAGATTGTGTCGTCTATTTAAGCGTTCCGCAACGCCGTCAGGGCGCAGCCGAAGCCGATACCAGTGGGACCGAATTGTCGGCGACACGGTTTCGCTCCTCTGAGGTTGAAGTTACCGATACTACGGGCTCTGGCAAAAAGGCGGCGACGCTGACCGTTGGGAAATTACGTCTGCAATTCGCGCTTGAGGTTGATGATCTGGCCGACCGTTTGGTCATTCCGATCGCGCGGATTGTTGAGGTGCGCCCAGACCAAGAAGTGATTTTGGATGGCGCGTTTATTCCGTCTTGTCTTGACCTGCGCGCGGCCCAAACCCTCGACGGGTTTATGCAAGAGCTTGAGGGTTTGTTGAACCATCGGATGACCGTTTTGTCAGGCCGCATGAGCCAAAGTGGCAGTGCAAAAGGGGCGGCGGAAATTCAGGATTTCCTCTTGCTTCAGACAATCAATCGCGTCTTGCCCGTGATACGCCATCTCCAGATGATTGAAAATGTACACCCCATTCAATTTTATCGGGACTGTGTTTCGCTGGCAGGCGAGCTTTCGACGTTCATGGCACCGGAAAAACACCCGCCGCAATTTCCGGCGTACCAGCACCACGATCTCTCGGCGACATTCGCGCCCGTAATCCGACTTTTGCGCCAGTACCTCTCTGCTGTGTTGGAGCAAACAGCGGTTTCCATCCCGCTTGATCCACGTAAATACGGAATTTCCGTTGGTGTGATTGCGGATCGTAAACTATTGAGCACGGCTGGATTTGTCCTTGCCGTGAGCGCGGATATTCCTGCCGAAAACTTGCGGCGGCATTTCGTAGGGCAATCCAAGATTGGCCCTGTTGAGGAAATTCGCCAGTTGGTCAACTCGGCTTTGCCTGGCATTCCGATGCGGCCCCTTCCCGTGGCTCCGCGCCAAATCCCATTCAACGCGAATTGTGTGTACTATGAACTCGATGGCACCAACCCCTATTGGGGGAAAATGACCACTTCGGGCGGCATCGCCGTGCATGTGTCTGGAGAGTATCCGGGGCTTAAAATGGAGCTCTGGGCGATCCGTAAGAGCTAGAAGAATTGTGAGATAACGATGTCAGATGACGACCCATTTGCGGAACCAAACGACAACGAACGCACAGTGATCCGCCCCAATCCGGGGGGGCGCAGGCCTGCGTCTGCTCCTTTTGGCACGACGCCTGCTCCGGCTCCGGCGGCTCCTAGTCCTGTGGATTACAATGACCCCGCAGGGTTTAACGCGCCCGCTCCCGCGCCAGCGGCGCCCGCCCCAAGCACGCCGCCACCTCAGCAAGATCAATCCGCAGTCGAGGATTTTACGGGCCTCAATCCGATCCATGCCGCAGCTTCAACGTTGTTTTCCCTCGTAAGCCGTATTCGCAACCGCGCCCAGCATGCCGATCCAGAAACCATGCGCCGTTCGGTGATTGCGGAAGTGCGGGCTTTTGAAAACCGCGCCATGCAAGCCAAGATCGATCCGCAAACGATCAAAGTTGCGCGCTACGCCATTTGTGCCACATTGGACGATGTTGTCCTCAACACGCCGTGGGGTGGCGCTTCTACGTGGGGCCAGCAATCTTTGGTCGCGACTTTCCATCGTGAAACTGTCGGCGGCGACCGTTTTTATGATCTTCTTGCACGTCTTGAAAAAGACCCCGCGCAAAATATCGACCTGTTGGAATTCCTATATGTGTGTTTATCGCTGGGGTTCGAGGGCCGTTTGAGAGTCGAAGCCGGCGGCGTTGATAAACATATGAACATCCGCACGGGGCTCGCGCGGATTATTCGCACGCAAAAGGGTGACATCGAGCATGATCTGTCGCCTCATTGGATGGGGTTGAATAAACCGTTGCGCCAGTTGTCAGCGTGGAAGCCTTTCTGGATATCGGTGGGCGCACTGGCCGCCGTTATGACGATCGTGTTTCTGGTGCTTTCAAACCTATTGTCGAACTCTACGGACAAAATATTGGCGCAATTCACGGTGATTGATCCCACGGGTATTGCCGAATTGGAACGGCGCGCGCCGCCTGTTGTGGTTGAACCTTCTGTAGAAGTTATCGCGCAGAAAGACCGTGTGTCGGAGATTTTGAAGGCTGAAATCGACGAGGGATTGGTTTCTGTTTTTCAGGACGCCAACACTATTACAGTGCGGATTAAGGGCAAGGACATGTTCAAATCCGCATCGGATTCGCTCACTCCTGCCTTCTTGGTGCCGCTCTCCCGGGTTGCCAACGCGCTCAATGACACCAGAGGACAGGTGATTATCGCCGGACATTCTGACAGTTCGCCCATTCGGTCGGCGCGGTTTAAAAACAACATGGCTTTGTCGTTGGCCCGTGCGGAGATGGTTCGCAAAAGCATTTCACCTGAATTGGATGACGCCAGCCGTTTGGTCGCCGAAGGGCGCTCTGATACGGATCCGATTGCGAGTAATGATACGTCGGAAGGCCGCGCTGAAAATCGGCGCATCGAAATTATACTGCTGCGCGAGGAACTGACGGAATGAAGAAAGTGCTTAAAGCCTTAGGATCGGGGGTTGGCATTACCGTCATCCTCTCGCTCATTTTGTCGGTTTGCCTTTGGTTCCTCGGGGGCTTTCTAGGGTTTGGCGATTGGCATCCATTTGACAGTGTTATGGGGCGCCTTATTGGGTTGGCCCTTCTCTGGATCGTTGCGCTTCTGATTATTCTCACGATTTTGTTGGTCCACAGCAAACGTGACACAGACCTTGCCGATGACTTTGCAAGCATGGCCGATGAGACGGGTGCGCCAGATGAGGCCGTGACCGAAGAACTTGGTGAAATGGGCGCCAAGCTGAAGGCCGCGATGCTCGGTCTGCGCAAATCCAAACACGGGCGCAAACACTTGTACCAGCTGCCTTGGTACGTCATTATTGGCCCACCCGGTGCGGGGAAAACCACCGCGATTGTCAATTCTGGTCTGCAGTTTCCTCTCGCGGATGAAATTGGAAAAACCGCTGTTGGCGGTGTTGGTGGCACGCGAAATTGCGACTGGTGGTTTACGGACAATGCCGTTTTGGTCGATACGGCGGGACGCTATACCACCCAAGAAAGCGATGCCGAAGCCGATAACGCGGCGTGGCTTGGATTTCTGGGGCTACTTAAAAAACATCGCAAAAGACAGCCGATTAACGGGGCCATTATTGCCATCAGCCTGTCTGATCTTTCGATGCAAGATGAGCTAACCCAAAAAGGCCACGCGGTCGCATTGCGCCGTCGGTTACAAGAGTTGCGCGAAAAACTTGGGGTGCACTTTCCTGTTTACGTGCTGTTTACCAAAGCCGATTTGATCGCGGGTTTCTCCGAGTTTTACGAACCTTTGGGCAAAGTGGAGCGCGAGCAGGTCTGGGGCTTCACGCTGCCGTTGATCACCAAAAAGGCCAAAGTGTCGCCGATTGCTACGTTTGATGAGGAATTTTCGCTGTTGTTGCAACGCTTGAATGCGCAATCCTTGGAGCGGATGCAGAACGAGACCGACATTCAGCGCCGTAGTATGATCGCGAGTTTCCCTGCGCAAGTGGCCTCAGTTCAAGGGGTCGCGCAGACGTTTTTAGCGGAGCTCTTTCAAGAGAATAAATTCGAAGATCGCCAAATGCTTCGGGGAATTTACTTCACGTCGGGCACCCAAGAAGGCACGCCGATTGACCGTTTGATGATGGGCATGGCCCGCACCTTTGGCATTGGTCGCCAAGCGATTGGCTCGGGGCGCGGAACGGGGCGATCCTATTTCCTGACGCGCCTCTTTGATCAGGTGATCTTTCAAGAAGCTGGTCTTGTTTCGGCGGACGACAAGGTAGAACGTCGGTATCGATGGACCAAACGCGCCGCTTTTGCCGCCGCTATTTCCGCCGCGATCTTTATGGGCGTCGTTTGGGCACAGAGTTTTCAGGGCAATACAGCCGTTGCCAAGGCCACCCAAACAGACCTCGATGCCTATCGGTCGGCCATTGCTCAAATTCCGCCAAACCCTGTCGGTGACACCGATCTGGCGTCTATTATCCCCGCGCTCAACATTCTGCGCGATCTTCCTGACAATCCACAAATGGACGCTGATCTATCGTCCGAAGGCAGGGGATGGGGCCTGTTTCAAGGCAAAATCATGAACAACCAAGAGCGTCAAAGCTATCGGGCGTCGTTGAACCAATTTTTGCTGCCACGGCTTTTCTTGCGACTTGAAAACCAACTGCAAACAAACATCAACAATCCTGATTTGCTCTATGACGCTTTGAAAGTTTACCTCATTTTGGGGCAGGTTGGTCCGCTCAATCGCGATTTAATCATCAACTGGATGCAATCCGATTGGGAACAGGCGTTTCCCGATACTCGTGGCGAACCCATGCGAGAAGACTTGCTTGGGCATTTGGACGTTCTGTTATCTGCGCCCCTTGACCCCATCGCGCTGAATAATGATTTGGTCGAGGCGGTGCAACGTGTGTTGACGCAAATGCCACAATCGCAGCGGGTGTATAACGGGATTATCAATTCCGCCGCAGCGACAGAGCTTCCTGCTTGGCGGCTCACGGATATCGGTGGCCCTGCTATTACGCGCGCCTTTAGTCGCTCATCGGGCAAGCAACTTAACGACGGGATTCCCGGCATTTACACCTACGCCGGCTTCAACGAAGTTTTTCTGGAGGAAGCTCTAGGTATCGCAACCCGCATTCAGCGCGAAAGCTGGGTCCTCGGCGAAAGCGCGCAACAGGAACAAAGCCAAGCCGCACTTATGGCAATGAGTCGAGATGTTTTGGACCTCTATTATGGTGATTTCGTCTTGCAATACGACACGTTGCTCGGCGATCTCGATATTATTCCCATGAGTGACTTGGCGAATGCTGTCGAAGTCACCAACGTGCTTTCTGGGCCAACCTCGCCCATTGGAAATGTTTTGGAAGCGGTATCTTACGAAACAAACCTAACCGCCGAGAGCGATGAAGGGAATGGTACAGCGGCGGTTGCGGATGGGGCGCAAACCATCGGAACGCGTCTGGCGCGACGCGGGCTTTCCACGAATGGGCGGATTTTCCTAGAGGCCATGACCTCAGCGCAAACTGAAACAGGCGGTAAACCACAACCTCCGGGCCAGTTTGTCGAGGATCACTTTGCGTGGCTGCACCAATTGACAAACAAACCCGAAGGGCAAGGGTCACAGTTGGATGAATTGATCGATATCCTCAAGGATGTGTATCAGGATCTTAGCAATCTTAATTTCGCGGGTGGCATCGGTAATCCACAAGATTCAAGTGTTGCACTCCAGCGGTTTCAGGCAGCCGTCGGTCGGGTTTCAAACGGACCTATGAAGCGGTGGTCTTCGCAAATTGTTGTTGGTTCGTCAGGGATTGCCACGGAGGGAACGCGCGCTGGGATAAACGCCCAGTGGCAGCAAACGGTTCTGCCAATCTGCGAACGCGTCGCTAACAACACGTATCCGTTTACACACCGCGCTCGGGCTGAGGCTGCGATTCCAGACTTTGCGACATTGTTCCGTCCCGACGGGGAGATGGACAAGTTTTTCAAAGACAACCTCGCAAAATTTGTGGATGTTCAGACAAGCCCTTGGAGCTTTAAACAGGTCAACAATACCGATTTGGGGATCTCTCAGGCCGTGTTGCAGCAGTTCGAGAATGCGGCGCAAATTCGGGACGCCTTCTTTGCGGGGTCGCCTGTGATCAACGTCGGCTTTCAAATGACGCCCGAAGCACTTGATCCAAAAGCGCGCGGAATTCTGTTGGAGATTGACGGGCAGCCCGTGACTTTTCAGCATAAAGATAAAATCCCTCGACCGGCCGCTGTACGTTGGCCCGGACCCGTTGGTGGTGCACGCATATCGTTCACTCCGGAGAAAAGAAATTCGGAAAGTGCGATCACACAAACGGGACCGTGGGCGTGGTTTCGCATGTTAGACTCAGCCGAGGTTCGCAACACGAATGTTCCCGATAGAAAACGGGTCATTTTTAATATTGGCGGGCGCATTGCGATCTTTCAGATGCAGACCAGCACGGCCCTCAATCCCTTTGCTTTACCGGCGCTGACCAAATTCAGCTGCCCGAAATCTTTTTGATCGTGGCTGGGTTTGGTGCCTTTGGGAAAATTCCCAGTTTGGGAGATTTCTTCCGAATTAATGTTTCGTCGGACTTTGTGCGACCGTGGGACCAATGGCTTCAGATGGGCCTGAGTAATGTGCGCAATTCACTCGGGGAAGATTGGCAGGCCTGCTATATGTCCGCACCGATTTGGCGGTTTACGTTAAGCCCTGCACTTGCGGGGCAAAATGCAGCGATGGGCGTTCTAATGCCGTCAGTGGATCGGGTTGGGCGGGCGTTTCCTCTTACGTTGGTCACGCCAATCGCCTTGTTAACTGAGGTTTCTGAGGCACATTTGTCCGCAACGGCGACCTTTGAGGAATTGGAACTTGTCGCCCTAGATGCGCTCGAAGACAGCATGACCACCGAGGCGTTAAGCACGCGTTTGAGTGCCATTCCGCTCGTTGGGGAAGGTCCTCAGGCTTCACCAAAATCCCGTGACATATCGCCTACCAGCGTTTGGAGCGCGCGTCTTGACGAGGACACGCGGACTATCCGGTGTTCTGGTTTGCCGGATGAGTGTGAAATGGAAGGGCTTTTTAATTTAGAGGCCGCAATTTGGAACACAAATGACCAACGGATAGGGGCACAGACATGAGGGCGATACGCCATAACGCAGTGACCCATGTTGGGAAAGTTCGCAAAATCAACGAAGACAGTATCCTTGCATTAGGGGACCAAAATATCTGGGTCGTGGCCGATGGTATGGGAGGGTATTCGGGAGGCGATTTTGCGTCGCAAACGATTGTCGATGCCGTTGCGATGCTACCACTTGATCTTGAGCCTGCCGATCGAATGGTAGCGTTGCGTAAGGCTATTTTTGACGCGCATCAAATCATATTGGACGAAATTGAATCGCGCGGCGGCGGTACCATCGGTGCGGCCGTGGTTGCGCTGATGATTTCGGGGCAGCACCTTGTTTGCTTTTGGGCGGGGGACTGTCGCCTTTATCGGTTGCGCGACGGCAAAATTGAGCTGTTAACCTCGGACCATTCGCTGGTAGCTGAACTGGTCCACGCGGGGCAGTTGACGTGGGACGAAGCCGAGCACCACCCACAATCAAACGCGATTACGCGGGCTGTAGGGGTCGGCGATGACCTTGAGCTTGATAAAATACGCGGAACCTTGGAGCCTGGTGACCGGTTTTTACTGTGTTCCGATGGCTTGAATAAATACGCAGGGTTTGAAAAATTGCAGCAAGCGATCACGGGAGCGCCGATTGAAACTGTTTCCGAGAAACTTCTGAATATCGCCTTGGAGGGCGGTGGCGCGGACAACATTTCCATCATCGTTGTGGATGTCGCTTAGCGGGTGGGTGGCCTACGCGTTTTGCGCGCAGGCTGACCTGATTTATGGCCTTTCTGCCGTGGTGAGTATCCGGCTATCAAGCGAGCGAATTGTGCCCGAACGTGCCTTGAGAGCCGCCGCATAACCGCCAGCGGATTCCGTTGTTGGGCGTATGCCATCGAATATTTGTGTGTCAGAGTAGATCGCGATAATTTGGGTTTTCCCCAGCGATGTGGCATCGACATTGAACGCCAATTTACTGCCATCTGCCGCGTCATCAAGACTGTAAGCAACCCGAATGTCGATTGGTCCGCTGCGTCCATCGCGCAAGGAGGCGATGCTGTTATCTTTGATCAATACGTTAGGCAAAAGGTGAAAAACACTACCCGAAACATCCAAGGCAGATACGAATAAATACCCATCCGTGAGGTCGGCGGGCAAGGTGATGTCGATGATGGGATTGTCCCCAACAAAGAATGTGCCCGTTGGGTTTGGTGTGTTGTCTGGCCCCAATCCAAAGGTGACGCCAACGCCGCCCGTCGGGACCATAGGCAGGGCGCCGCTTATCGAACAAAGAGTGGGATTTAGCACCTCGAAGTCTAGATCGAGGGATCGCTCGCCAATAATCGCGGCCAAAGTTTCCGCCAAATTTCCCTGCGTGGTATCGCTCGCAACACGGCCCGTGACACTGATCACGTCGGCATTGGAATAGCCAATCGCGGGCGGGTTGATGACTTGTAACTCGCCGCAATCGGCATAGCCGTTGAGTGCTGGTAGGAGCGCGGCAACCGGTAGGATTCGGGGTCCCAGTTCAATATTCGCGGTACCGGTTAAACCGGCGGGAATACCGTTTCCGGCGAATAAATCATTTAGGCGTTGCTGTTCAGACGCGTCATTGGTGAGGCCCGTGATGCGCACTTGATTGGCATTCAGGAGGACGCGCCATTCGGGCAGGCCACTAACATTATTGACCAACTGCAGGACATCTTTCCCCCAAGTTTCGGCAATCTCTCCACTGGCCAAAGTCAACTCTGCTGAGCCGCCCAACTTGGTTATTAATTGGGTCAGTTCCAGCTGTATGTCTTCGGAAGGAACGTTGCCAACCGCCTGTGCAGTTCCGTTTTCCGAACGACTGGCCACGAAGGTAAAGGGATCGGCAACAGGGTAGCTCGTCGTGACAAGTCCGCCGAACAACCCAGAAAAATATCCGCCGGCGCCGCCTGCCAAAACCAGCAGGACCGCTAGAGTAGGGATAAGGAGGCTGCGCGATTTTTTAGGAGGTTGTGGATCTTGGCGCGTGCTCTTGTTCTCAGTTGTTTTAGGGGAGGCGGAGGGTGTGGTTTTGGGCTTGGCCTTGGAAAGTGGGGCGATGACTGTGCGGTCCATGTCCTCCAAATCCGTCGGAATTTCCGAGGTGCTATCCTGTGGGTTCTGAAGTCGATCAAGGACTGCTTGTGCTGATTGCAAACGAAACTCGCGGTCGGGGCGCGTCATGGCATCAAGGAGCGATTTTAGGGGTTCTGGAACGCCAGATGTATCAAGGACCTCTGACTTTCGCTTGATGACCTCCATCGGGTTGTTGCCAATATCGGGCGCTTTACCTCGGTAGGTCGCCAGCAAAAGCGCGCCGAGGGAATAGATGTCCGCACGGGCATCCGTTTGACCGCTAAGTTGTTCGGGTGCGGCATAGGCGTACTTGCCTGCGAATTCATTGCCAACAACCGTCTCGGCACCAGGATTGGTATCCTTTGCAATGCCAAAATCAATGATCACGGCATCATGCGGATTGCCGTCGCGCAGAATTATATTATCTGGTGAAAGGTCACGATGAACGATGTTTTTCTTGTGGGCCGCGACCAACCCTTCGGTGACGCGTTTGCACAAAATGAGCAGCTCGTCGGCGGGCATCCCACCGTCCTTGATTTTTCTATCAAGTCCCGGCCCTTCGACATAATCCATCACCAAATAGATCAGCCCGCTGTCGGTCTGTTGGTTGTCATAATACCGCACAATTGCATCATGACGGATTTCGCGCATGTCCTCTTCGCGAGTCATCAGCGCGCGAAAATCCTCATCCAACGAGTACTCTGGTCGCAGCGCTTTGAGTGCCATGACGCGACCAGAAATTACACTGGTGGCGAGGTACACTTCGGATGTACCACCGCGACCAAGGACTTTTTCAATTCTGTAAGTATTGTTCAGCACATCGCCGATCTGAAAAATACCGCGATTGCTATTTGAATTCACAGAATATCCTTGCGCGATTCTTTAGGGGGTGTGGAGGAACGGCTTGCACCGAATTTAGCCAAGTGCCTGAAACTCGACCCGACGGTTTTTATCGGCATTGGGGTCTGCGGGATCAAACAGATTGCGTTCGCCAACGCCAAGCGCTTCCATACGATCCTCAGGGAACCCGCAGTCGGTGACAAGGAAACGTTTAACTTCTTCGGCCCGCAATTTTGAAAGGCGTTCGTTATACTCCGCAGAACCGGAGGCATCCGTGTGCCCAAGAATACGAATTTGTTGAACATCGGCCGCTTTGAGAGCTGAGCATAATTCAACCAGCTTTGGGAGTTGATCGCTGCGCAAGGCCGCTGAGTCAAAATCAAAGGAAACATTCAGATTTACTTGTTCGTCCTTGGGGACAATATCCGTGTTCAGTTCCGCTGTTGGAGCGACGGTGGCCGCAACAGTCTCTTGTGCCGCTGCATCGGTTTCGGTCGCATTTTCGTTGGCGGGAACCGCAACAACAAGGCCACGGGTTTTTTGGGCACTAAACCGTTCTGTCATTTCCTCAGCGGTCATATCGTTGGTGGATTGCGAAAATACAGGGGAGCCGAAAGTCGTGAGCGCCACTATAGCTGATGTGAAAAGGATTAAACCGTGTTTTGTCATGCCTAAAAACTCCATTGAAATGGAACATAAATGTTCTTCATGATTACCGTAACATGGCTTGCTTTTAAAATCACTTTCATAATTCTTGAAGATGGCCAGTATCACGCTGTATATTGCGTGACTGTTGACACGCGGCAAGGCTTACCGCAAACATTAAACGAATAGATCAATCAGGAATATTTCCACTGAAGCGCCTCATCCCCATTGTTGTCCTGACGATTGTTTTGCTTTTGGTAGCCCTAGCTTGGCTGGTCATTCAAACAGGTCGCGGGCAGGACGATTATTCCAATGAACCCGGAATTGACAGCGGCGCACGGATTGAGATTGAAGGGTTGCGACAGCAGATCGAAGCGCTTCGTGGCCAGATCGAAGCTCTGCAAAATCAAGTTCAGCAATTGGGGTCGGCTCCGCAGGCTATGCCTCAGATGAACGACCAACCTTTTGTAAAAGAGGGACCGAATACCATTTTGGATGCTTATGCACAGGTGGTTTTGATTGCAAACCGACGCGAAGTAAACAAGGGAATTGTGGTGGGTGGGCCGTCTTTTTTGGAATCTTTCTTGGGGCGACCTAGGGAAGTTCTGAGCGACGATTGCGAACCGATGACCAATCCAAAACTTAAGGATCTGTTGGTTTTGGCAGATGTGGGGCCGATAAAAGTGAATATGCTTCAGCCTGCGGTCGATAGTTTGAACCGTGTGTTTGAAAAAGTTCGCGCAACGGACCCCGACCTTTATGAGCGCATAAACACTGCTGGCGCGCTTTGTGTGCGGCAAATTCGTGGCACCGTTGGGCGCACGTCTACCCATTCCTTTGGCTTGGCTGTTGATCTAAATATCGACGGACACCTTGATACGCTGGGCGATGGAAAGACCCAATTGGGCCTGACCATTTTGGCGGATTTTTTTAACGAAGAAGGCTGGGTCTGGGGCGCGGGTTTCACCCGGGAAGATTCGATGCATTTTGAAATCAGTCGGCAGATGCTGGAGCAATGGCGTTTGGAAGGTAAGATTTGACGCGATTATCCTTCCATTCATGTTGCGTGTCGCCGAGAGAGACTGCCTAAAATCTAGGGGAGAAAATTGAAACAAGTCGGTGAATTAAAGTCCGAGTTGAAGGACATTTTGAATGAGCTTCGTGATTTGGTCGAAGTTGTCGGTGCCGAGTTGATCAAATCGGAGCAGGCCGATACGGCACGCGCCACGTTGGCGATGAGCCGAATCTCAATGGTTGCCCGAAAGTTTCTGTTTTTTGTCCCCGAAATAACGAATGCGCGCACGGCTGAAGTCGAATTGAACGGTTCGCTCTCTGCTCTTGAGACGCAGAAATGGGCCGAACTGACCAGTGAAGCCACCCATTCTCGCACATGGATGACCCAATGGTCCGCAATTGAAACCCTCATCCGCAATCAAATTCCGCCACAAAGGCGCAAATTGTTTAAACCTTCCGTTGCCACGGATGACATTTCGATTTCGCAGAATATGGTCAATGACCAATTGTTGGATTCCCTTTACAAGACTTTGAATAATACCAAGCAGAATGAAACGGCCCGCGAGCACGGGTGTTTTGCCGACATCGCCTTCCCACAGAGTGTGTTTATTGAGCATGTCCATGCCGCGCGACGTATCCTGTTGGCGCGACGTCCAAGGCATCCGGTTCGGTTTCTAGATGTGGGATGCGGCGGCGGGTTGAAAGTTTTGAGCGCTTCGGCATTTTTTGATCGCGCAGACGGACTCGAATTTGATCCAGGTTACGTTGCCGCCGCTGAGACTCTCTTTAAGAATACCCGAGCGGATCGCTGTAACGTCATCGAAGCAGATGGGTTGAATTATGCGCATTATGATAACTATGACGTTGTGTATTTTTACCGACCCATGCGCCATATCGAAATGCTAAGACAGCTAGAGGATCAGATCATAAAAACCGTGAGTCCGGGTACTTTGATTATCGCACCTTACACTATATTCGAACATCGATTTAAGGAGCTTGGATGTGCGCGGGTCGAGCGTCAAATTTATATTACCCAAGTGAGCCAATCAGATGCAAACAAATTGCGCCGCGATGCCGAATTTACCGGCAGTTTTGCGCAATTTCCCCCGCCCATTGCCTCCACCATTTGGGACCCAATCCTTAAGGCGTCGCGAGCGATGGGGTTTAAGGCGGGTGTTTGACTCGGAAATGGCGATTAGGCGGGGTCCATACAGATTTGGCCCGCGATTTCACTAAAGGCGGATACCTTTGCGGGCGTGTCGTCGTTCACACCAATAATTGCCATGCGGACGTCGGAGCGCCCCTTCGTGAGATCATGCATGGCAAAAAGATCATGACAGTAGAATGTATTGCACAAAGCTGCGCGCGAGGTGCGTTCAAGGGTGCAGCCTTGATCCGATTGAAACACGCAAGCCGCCCGAACGGATGCTTGGGGAAGGGCGTCCATATAATGCGCAACGACGTCCTCCTGAAGTAATTCCTGATTTTGACTGAGGTAGCCTAGAATTGTTTTTACAGTGAGGAACGCATGATTTTCACCGCCACCTCTCGCACAACAGAACCCTTGGCAGGTACTACAGGCGGCATCGATTATTGAATGCTCGGCACTGGAATTTGGTGAAATTTCGGCGTTCTCAAGGGCACTTGAACCAAGGGCGAACGCCTCTTCGATGATTTTTTCCAAATGCTGCTGGAAGGCTTCGCGGTGCGCGGGAGGGAGGGGCTCAACTGGGTTGTTTTGGAAGGGGACGACCGCAATCAGAAGGTCGTCCGTGTCGCAATTTAGGTGGAACGCGGCTGTTGCAAGGGCGGATGCCTTCCCTTCTTTTGCAGAGTTTTGCCGTTCAATATAGTCTTGTTCTCTCTGGTCTTTTTGCGCCTGAACACCACGGGAAATATGCGCAAGGAAGCAAGGTTCAGCGCCACAATGCCCAGGCTGCAGAACCTGATGCGCGGAAATGGCCGCTTTACAATGGGGGCAAACGGGGGATGTGAGGGCCTTTTTGAAATCTCCAAACTCTTCGTCTTGTTGCATCACATTGTCCCGTGTTTTCGGTTCTTAAAAGGTCTTAAGCCGCAAGTTTCGCCAATTCAGCCGAGAGGGCCTTGGCATCAGAAATGGTTTTTTGCAAAGCCGCAAGCTTGGATTGGTCCGTCGCTCCAGAAGGTTTCGCATTTAACACCGCGTTCACACGCGCGCTGGTTTGCGGGTCCATTCCCGACAGCGCATTTTTTTGCTGGAGGATTGTGAACTTCAGTTTTGCAAGGTCACTTTCGGATGCCTTGATTTGCGTCTGTAAGTTGGCTTGCTCGGCCCGCAAATCCGAATTGCGGCTTTGGGAGGCGACAACGGCCTGCTCACGCTCATCAATCCGCGCGTCATAGCCGCCAGACGAAATGCCTTGAACACCATTAAAAAAACCGCCGTCCGCAGGATCGCTGCTCGAAACACAGGCGGACAGAAGGAAACTACAGCCGAGAATCGGTAGAAATTTACGCATTTATTTGCCCCTACAACTGGTTTTCTAGATCATTGGCGATGGCTTTCATCGACGTAATTTGTTGCGCCAAGGCGGCGAGGTCGGGGTCGATTAAGGATGTGTTATTGTTGGCCAACACAAGGCCACGAACCTGACCTAACTCGGCTTGACGTCGGTCCGCCCCTTCAATAGCCAACTGCATATTGAGCAAGTTCGCATTGGCATCGGCGAGTTCGGCGTACAAAGCTTCCGGCGATGCGCCACTATTTACCCGCGCGCGCACGGATTTAAGCTCCGCTTCCTGAACGGCCAGAACTTCCCGCATGACATTTATTGTTTGTTGAATTTCGGCGGAATTCGCGTCGATATCAGACTTCACAGCGTTGAGGCGTTGCTCATTGTTGCTGTACTGTTTCTGAAGAAACGCGACGTAGGTTCCCGCCGATCCGCCGATGACCATGCCAAAGCCAATGGCAGGGCCGATTGAAATCGCACCCCTTCTGTTCGAGCTCAAAGCTCCCGCGAGGAGAGCCCCTGCGACCGCACCTTCTAGGATGGTTTTTTGCATCGCGGTGGCTTGCCGTTGAAGTTGCTTTTCCGCGGAACTTGCTGAGACGGTTGTCGTTGGCGCAATGGCCATCTTTTTAGGACTGGTTTGCGTGGGGCCGCAGGCGACAAGGGCAAGCGAAGCCACGGTTGTAAGGAGTGTTAGCCCTCTGAAATAACGTCTACGAGCCATGCGTAACTTCCTTTTTGTGATTCATTCGCGTCAGAAATATGTTTCAAAAATAAATTTGCGTCGTTGAATAGTCGTTGGTTATTTAGCCCCATATCGCGGGAGCGCTCTTCGCCGCCAATGAGGGCGACCGTCGCCCCTTTGGGCATAAAGAGTACGGCCCGATTGAGGATTTCGTCGTAATATGTGCGACTTTGATCAAGCCTTTGTAAAATCGTATCACGAGAGTCCTCAATGGCTTGCATATCTTTTTTGGCAATTTCCAAAATGGGGAGGGCATCGGGGTTGGTCAGGGCAATTTCTGTGATTTGCACAAGCGCAGTTTGGGCGATGACACGGGTGCGATCAACGCTGCGCAGGGCAACGATATCGGTGCGCATGCGTTGCAGGGTTGTGGCGGCAAGGAACATTGAACCTTGGCCTGCGTCGGTAAATAACTGTTCAAGGCTCGCGTCATTGGGGAGGGCCAATTGCGAACGATAGGCATTCATCGCGACTTCGATGTCGGCATTTAGATTGCGGGTTATGCCCGCTTGCGCGGTGTCATTGGACGCGTAGAACCCCAATGCGGCCAGCGCGGCACTCACTTGTTCAATGTCGGCAGAGGCGAGGAGGTCTTGGCTGTTGCCAGAAATTGTCTGGCTTTTTTGCAACATCGCCACGCGGTCGCGGGCAAAATCCGCAAACAGGCCATCGGGGAACTGCTCCAAATATGCGCTGAATTCGGCGGGATTTGTGCTGCCGGAGATTCTGCGCCATTCGGCGAATTCGAGCGTATTTGGGTCCTTCGGGGCCGCATCAATACTTGCTGGAACGAAATAATGCTCGCCCAGAACGGCTTCCTCAACCCACGGCACCTGTTGGCCCTGCGTCTCAAGAACCACTTGTTGGCGCACGCGGCCCAACATCAATCGCGCCTCAAGTCCGGGGGTCGCCAAGTTTTTCAGAAGAGCAGAGGTAAACACACTGTTTGCGCCCGTGCCATCAAAGGCAACATTTCCAGGATCAGTGGCATAGGCGATGAGCAAACCCGCGCCCCCTTTGGTGCGCACCAATCCTTTTTCCACCTGCCCTGCATCGGCGAACGGGTTGTTGCGGCATGCGTCCAAAATGAGCATCCCAATGTCTGGCGCTGCGGCCTCAAAGACGTCGCGCACTTGGGTCAATGTCATCGAAGCGCGGCGTAGGTCTTCTTCATTGATTGTGTCGATATCCGTGCCGATTAGGTAGTTTTGGCCTCCAATTTGAACGCCATGCCCTGCATAGAAAAACAACGCGATCTCGGCGGAAGCTGCCTCAGCTTGAAAGGCAGACAACGACACTTGCATGCCCTGCGAGCTTTGGTCGATAACTTCAGTCACGGAAAAGCCCAAATTTCTGAGGGACTCGGCCAGCGCGATAACGTCATTCTTGGGGTTTGGAAGCGCAAGATCTGGGCGGCTATAGTCTGAATTGCCGATCAAAAGGGCCACGCGACCACCCGCGAGGGCAACCGTAGGTGTGATTGCCAGTATTGAGATAAGGAGTGCAATAATAATGCGCATTTACAGTCTTTCAAGATTCAAATTGGCGATTTTCAACCCCATGTTAGCCACACCATAGGTGTAAGTATATGTTCTCATATCCGCAAATAGTATGGTTTGCGATGGGTGCGGCTTGAATTGCCAAGACAAGAGAGCGGTTGCAAACAGTCCTCTAGCCTGCATAAATGCCTGAAATTCTCTGGGTTTACTGGGGAGGTTCCAATTGATTAAAGGACCACGATGATGGCGAAAACTTCTGTTCTTGACGATATGTTGACCGATATGGAGTCCGCCCCGCAAGAGTTTAAACCGACGAACTTTTGGAACAGTGGCCTCAAGAAAATTGTAGACGATATACAGGAATTTGGGATTTCCAGTTTCCGTACCCATCCCTCTGCGCGCTTCTTTTACGTTCCGGTCTATGCGTCCAATACCTATAGCCGTTGGCGGCATATCCTTGACCCGATCTTGGCTAAATTACCGCCGCGCAAACGCAAGCGCTGGGCCACGAGACTCACGCATTCTGATCGCGCCCGCGCGGATTATCGCTTGTACCGCGCCAGTGAGCGATCGGGTGGTTTGGATCTGGATAAGGTGAGTGAAAGCACCGATGTTGACGGTGAACGTTTTGAATTTGATGGGCGGGCCTATAGTTATCCCATGCTCAATTACATGCGCGCTCTCAACCTTTTGAAGCGCGAAGTCGACACCTCGGATTTTGCAAGCTGTTTGGAAATTGGCGGCGGATTTGGCACGCTTGGCGAGATATTCCTCAAGGCCCAATCCAATGGAATTTATGTGAATGTCGACATCCCGCCCGTTGCTGCCGTTTCGACGTGGTACCTGCAACAGGTCTTTGGGGCGGATCGTGTGTTGGATTATTCCCAGAGCCGTTTGATGGATGAAATTGATCTTGATGACCTGAAAGGTAAGTATAGCGCCGTGGTCCTGTGTCCGTGGCAATTGCCAAAGCTAAAAGGACAGTTTGATCTCTTTGCGAATTTCATGTCGTTTCAGGAAATGGAACCTGACGTGGTGGCCAATTACATATCGATCATTAAGCCACTGATCGCGCGAAACGTATTGGTCCGCAATCATGCGATTGGCAAAAAAGTCGCCGAAAAGAGTGGGGATATCGGGGTTCTTGAGCAGGTCACAACCGGATTTATCGTCGAGAAATTTGATGGTTTTGACGTCTTGGCCCGCGATAGTTTTGTTCATGGCGCCCTCTCGGAGGATGGGAAATACCAGTCCGAAGTTATCGTTTTGGAACGCAGCCCTAAATCCTAAACCGCGCGCCTTGATCACGTGAAACGCTTGTTGTGGACATCGACTTGCGCGAGGTTTAAAAACTTCTAACGCTCGCCTATGTAAAACGAGCAATCAACAACCTCATAAGGGACAAAATATGCTGACCGGCTCTACAATTCTCCTGACTGGCGGAACTGGCTCTTTTGGATCGCATTTCGTTCCTATGACGCTTGAAAAGTACAATCCTAAGCGCATCATCATCTATTCGCGCGACGAGATGAAACAATGGGAAATGGCCAAAACCTATGGCGATGACCCACGTGTGCGGTTTTTCATCGGTGACGTCCGCGACCGCGACCGCTTGATGCGCGCGCTGGATGATGTGGATTTTGTTGTTCATGCCGCGGCCACCAAAATCGTGCCGATCGCGGAATATAACCCGTTTGAATGTGTCAAAACCAACATTAATGGCGCGATGAACGTGATTGATGCCTGTATCGACAAAGGCGTGAAGCGCTGTGTTGCCTTGAGCACGGATAAGGCCTCGAGCCCCGTGAACCTTTATGGCGCGACGAAATTGGCGTCCGACAAGCTTTTTGTCGCGGGGAATTCCTATTCCGGCGCCGACAAATGCCGCTTTTCTGTGGTGCGGTACGGCAATGTTATGGGCTCGCGTGGGTCGGTTATTCCGTTTTTCGATAGCCTCAAAGAAAAAGGATCGCTGCCGATCACCGATCCACGGATGACTCGCTTCATGATTTCCCTTGAAGAGGGTGTTGATCTGGTTTGGCACGCGTTTGAGGATATGGTTGGCGGCGAAACTTACGTGCGCAAAATTCCGTCCATGAACATCCTCGACATTGCATCGGCGGTTGTTCCCGGAGCAAAACAAGAGACCATTGGCATCCGCCCCGGCGAGAAATTGCACGAGCAGATGATCGGTGTCGAAGACGCGCCCCACACGTATGAATACGACAAGTATTTCAAAATCATTCCTGCGATTCACAATTGGTCAAAAGACCCATATCGGATCAAAGACGGCAAAAAAGTTGCCGAAGATTTTGAGTATACTTCGGACGGAAATTCCGAGTGGATGGGCGTCGCGGAGCTTCAAGAATGGATTGCCGCGAACAGTGGTAAAATCGGTAAATTCTAATGATCCCATATGGCCGCCAAGAGATTTCGGATGAGGATATTGAAGCGGTCGTAAGGGTTTTGCGATCAGACTACCTCACGCAAGGCCCCGCCGTTCCAGCCTTTGAAGCAGCGGTTGCCAGTTCCTGCAACGCGGCTTTTGGCGTCGCGGTGAATTCGGCGACGTCAGCGTTGCATATCGCGTGTATGGCGTTGGACCTAGGGCGTGGCGATTGGTTGTGGACCGTTCCGAACACCTTTGTCGCCTCGGCAAATGTGGGGCTATATTGCGGTGCAGATGTTTCGTTTGTGGATACGGATCCGCAAACCTACATGATGTGTCCCGACGCCCTTGCCGAAAAATTGGCTGCGGCGGAGCGTGCTGGAACTTTGCCTAAGGTTTTGATTCCTGTGCATTTTGCGGGGCAAAGCCCAGCGATGGACCGGATTGGGGCGCTTGCCAAACAATATGGTGTGCGCATTATCGAAGACGCATCTCACGCCATCGGGGCCGCATACCAAGGCCAGCCCGTGGGCGATTGCACGCATAGTGATATCACCGTGTTTTCCTTTCACCCCGTAAAAATTGTCACCACCGCAGAAGGCGGGCTTGCCACCACCCAAGACCCAGAACTTGCACGGCGCATGGAGCTTTATCGCTCGCATGGTGTAACGCGCGATCCGGCTTCATTGACCGGTGAAGAGCTTGATGGTCCGTGGGCGTATGAGCAGGTTGCGTTGGGATACAACTATCGCATGACCGAGTTGCAGGCCGCATTGGGCTGTTCGCAAATGACCCGCCTTGCGGAGTTTGTGGAACGCCGAAATCAACTGGCAACGCGCTATGACAGGCTTCTAACGGACCTCCCGCTGACCTGCCCAGCCCAATCGGCTAACGCTTATTCTGCGTTCCATCTCTACCCTATTCAGGTGGACAATCGAGCGGTGGTTTTTGCGGCGCTGCGGGCGGCGGGGATTGGCGTAAATGTGCATTATATTCCGGTCCATACGCAAGCGTATTGGCGCAACCGTGGGTTCAACTGGGGCGACTATCCCAACGCAGAATCCTACTATAAACGCGCGATCAGCATCCCGTTGTATTTCGGTCTAACCGATCAAGATCAGGACCAAGTCGTCTCGAGCCTCTCGGCGGCATTGAATGTCATATAAACCCGTCCTTTTGGCGTATCTTAACGGAATGCCAGATGTTGAGAGCACCTATCCGGTTCTCGCGCGCCTGCATAAGCGCGGCAACGTTGATGTGCGCGCCTTCGTTTACTCGAAACTGTTGCGCAAAGAAAAGCGTCTTACTCAAGCCTTCAACAGCGAAGGTTTCATGCCCGAGCCGGCGTCCAAATGGCGGATGAAACTCTTTTATAAAAGCGACATCAACAAAGCCGATGCAGTTCTTACGATTGCCGATCCAAACTGGGATTCGACCACCCGCAAACAACGCGGAACGCATATTCGCAACACCGGACAGCAGAGCATTTTCCTACAACACGGCGCCTATCAGTTGGGTGTGAATGGGCCGCTTACGGATGGGCCCATGGCGTATTATTCGCAGCGCCTTTTGTTTTGGGAGCCCCTTGGGAAAAACAGAGACCTGTTTGAGCCTGCAAGTGCGGAGCGCGTTCAGGTTGTTGGATTTACGAAGAAAAACATCTTGCCCGCCAATAATTGGGGTCCTGAAGTTGACGACTGGGTCGCCCGATATCCCAAGCGGTTGTTGGTGTGCCAATCCTTCCGTTGGGGCAAAGGGCGCTATTCTGGTGACCATATTTCGCATTTTTATAACCTGATGGATTCCATTCTTACGAACCATCCAGATATGGGGATCATCATTCGGTCCCACCGTGGAAAAGTGCGCAAAAATCACCGTAGTCATGACAAAGCCCTCGCGCAGAAGCATCCGAATGTACTGTTCTCACACTACTATTCAGGCCCCTTGGCTAAGGCGTCCATTCACGACGCGATTGACCTTTGCGACGCGATGATTTCGCCGACTTCAACGACTGTGCTGGATTGCATCTATTCCAGGAAACCTGCTGCCGTTTTTGCCGAAGACGTGGAAATTTTTTCCGAGTTGCAACAGATTTCGGACGCGGAAACGCTGGAGACGTTCGTGCGCTCCCTGTCGGAGCCAGATCCCGTTTATGATTCAATTCGGGCGCGGTTTGGCGCGTTTGACGCCAATTTGAACCGCGCCGCCGAAGCGATTGAAAACCACATGTTTGATGTGCGGGCTGGTTAAGAAAACATATCCCAAGCCAAAGGTTCACCCCGTTTAAGAGTGCGATTTGCCGTTTTGCCAAGGGCGCTGGGCAGGTGTTTGGGCGCGAGGCCCAAACCAGGGCGGATTGATCTTAGATTTGCTTCCGTCAAAACCGCGCCTTCCGCAACGTCTTCAACGATATAAAGCGATCGCCGGAAGGTCGCGTTTGTACCGCCAACGCCTGCACGATCAAAACGTGGTTCGCCCAATGCTGCGTGCGCCATGCGGCAGTCGGCGACCAATTGCGTAAACTCGTCTGGCTCAAGCGAGAAGTCCGCATCTGGTCCGCCGTCGGCGCGCGCGAGGGTCATGTGCTTTTCGATGACGGTCGCACCCCGTGCAATCGAGGCCACAGCGACCGCAGATCCCAACGTGTGGTCGGAAAGGCCAACAGTTACGCCAAAGGCTTTTGCCAGTGCTTCAATGGTTCCGAGACGCATTTCCTCCGGTTTGGCGGGGTATGCTGAGATACAATGCAGGAGGCAAATTTCGGTGGCCCCACCCTCACGGGCGGCGCGTAACGCGTCTTCAATTTCGGCGTAATTGGCCACTCCAGTGGACATGATCATTGGTTTGCCCTGAGCGGCGACTTTGCGAATGAGCGGTGTGTCAACCAGCTCAAAAGATGCGATTTTGTAGGCGGGAACATTAAATCCAGCGAGGAAATCAACGGCGGTGGGGTCAAAAGGCGACGAAAAACAGTGCAGATTATGGGACTTCGCGCGGGCGAAAAGGGCTTTATGCCAGTCCCAAGGGGTGCTGGCCTCCTGATACAATTCATGCAGGCTGCGACCATCCCAAAGCCCGCCTGAAATGCGAAATTCGGGGCGATCAACATCAATTGTAATCGTGTCGGCGGTGTAGGTTTGCAGCTTTACTGCATCTGCACCCGTTGTTGCCGCAGCATCCACCAACGCCAATGCGCGATCAAGATCGCCGTTATGATTGCCTGACAATTCGGCAATGATATAAGGAGAATGCTCCGTTCCAATGGACCGTCCTGCGATTGAAAATTTAGGGTGCATCGCTGTTTTCTCCTTTGACTGGCTGCCAGAAACCCGCGGCCAATTTCACATCGCATCGGTCAAGTCGGAACGCAAGGACTTGAGGATCATCGTCGCCTATTTGACGAAATCCGAACCGCTTGTGCAAGGCAATTGAACGTGTGTTTTCAACGCGGACTTTTGCTTCAAGTGCGATAACATCCCGCCGATCGAACAGAACCTTCAGGAAGGCCGCCAACATACGTTGTCCGGCACCGCGTGGCGGATTTTCCGCGCCCACATAAAACCCCCACGACCAGGTTTTTCCGGCCACGATTTGCGCATTCACGTGTCCTAAATCGCGCGAGCCTTCGCTATAGATCATCCACAGACCTTCGTTTCCGCGCGAGGTTTTCTGCATCCAGCTTTCGTGATCGCTCCAAACAAGTTCATCCGTGTCGAGGCTGGCAGCACGAATATGCGATTGGTTTCGCCACTCAAATAACGTTTTGGTATCGCCCAATTCCATTGGCCTCAGCTTTGCATCAAGCACGTCCATCACGCGTCCAGCCCCCAAACCGTCACACAACCCAGCGGCTGCTTTCGACATATTTTGGCACTTGGAAATTGTCCGGATGAGGGCGTGGTGTAATATGTTGGGATTGCGGGCTTGCTCCAAGGAAAGCGCAGTCACGGCCCCCGCGCGATCAAGGGCGTCGAGCACGGCTTTCTGGTTGTCCGCGGTACAAATGGCCATAGCGGGAAGGCCGAGACAGCAACGCTCCCAGCTTGTCATGCCTCCCGCTCCGATACATAAATCGGCCAGCGCCATGCGCTCGGCCATGTTGTCGGCATCCAAAGCGAGCGTTGCCATTGGACGTGTCGCCAAAAGAGTTTCAACCTCGGTTACGGTTTGGCTTGAAGATCCCATAACCACTTCGACTTCGATATCAGGAAATGCGGCGAGCGCTCGCAGTGCGGGGGGCCAATCCAGAGCCGTCGACCATACCCGGCGCAATAAGGATGCGTGTGACGGTATCATTTCGACCGGCGAGGGCCGTGGGCCGCAATGCAGCGAATTCGGGTCTAAGAAGGGCAAAACTGGCACCTGTAAGTGTGGCATCGGCGGGATTGAGGCGCGCCGTTTCTGACATTCGAGTTTGATCAAGAACACGCTCGGACCCCAACGCGCGGTCATCCAAATCGTCGATCGCCATGAATTGCGCGGTAGACGTCGCGCTTCGAACTTCGTGGGTCCAGCGTGCATCCAGCCCATAGTGATCCCAAATGATCCAGTCGGGGTCGAATTTCTGGGCGGCCTCAGCCGTCGCCCGTGCGTCCTCTTGCCATGAAGTCGCCAGCCAATTGCTGTGGGCAGGGCCCGCCGGGTCATGGGGGGGAGGCGAACTTGGACTGATATCGTGGACCTTGAAGCCAGAATCCCGAACCCGTTGTGACATGGTATTGAGCCTTGCAGCCATAACAAATTCAACGTGGTGCCCGCGCGCCGTCGCCTCGTTCGCCAATGTTAGGCACCGCATGACATGACCGCCACCAATGATCGTATCGCCGTCAGTCCGGATGAGAAGACGCATTTTTCTCCATTTCCAAAAGGGCAAACTGATGCTCGGCGCGACGCCAATCTGTAGGCGTGTCTATGTCGATACACCGTTCCGGCGGCAAAATCACCGAAGCTGCTCCGTCCCAAACGCGCGCGTTTTTATCGAGCCAAGTTTCTGCTCGGGCCCAATAGAACTGCCCCGCGTCAAAGTACGCGGGTTCCAAATCTTGGGAACGCATGGGCATTTTCTCGGGGTTCCTTGCTGCGACTCGCCCTGTTGCATCGATCATTCCATATGCGCGGTCAATCGGCGTGGCATATTCGCCAAGAGACAAAACCCAGTTAACATTCTCGGTCAACTGGTCTTTCCCTCTGGCAAGGTCATTTCCCGAAAGAAAGAGTGCCGTCGGGTATATGCAGCATACAAGTGTTTTTGGTGGGAGGTTCAATTTCTCCACCGCATCACGGATCACATCCGTCGTTCCCGTGAAATCGTCGGCCAAGGTAGAGTCCCGCAAAAAGGGAACTTCGGCCCCCAGAGTTTGAGAGACTCGGGCGATTTCGGCATCATCCGTCGTTACAATAACTCGGTCAAAACATGAACTCTGTTGGGCAGCCTGAATCGGCCATCCGATTGCTGGTTTCCCATGGAAATCAAGAATGTTTTTCCGCGGAATGCGCTTTGATCCACCCCGCGCAGGAAGAATTGCTATGGCCTTTTCGTGCACTGCGAACTTCCTTTGGTTTTAATCTCAAGTCGTTGACAGCAATAGATCATATCCTGTTTCACGGAACAAGGTGCAGAACGCGGGCGCTCAATTGCCTTGGAACAGCGGATGTTTCAGGTATATAGCGTTGAAAGAAAAAGAAGTGATCGCCCCATGTCGCAAGAGAACCTACACGAAACCACGGCTGCTCCAAAGCCAGATGGCCCGTTTCGGGATCGTCTGTTGTTTTGGTTTATTCGGATCATTTTGGCGGTGTTGCACCTCGTGCCCTATCCATTGAGAATTCGAATTGGTGGCTGGTTTTTTAAACATATTGTCGCCCCTGTCGCTGGATACCGGCGCCGAATCCGCGTAAATCTTGATCTTGTGCTCCCTAATATTGATCCCGTCGAAAAAGAGCGTTTAACTCGTGCTGTGCCAGAAAATTTTGGGCGCACGATGATCGAGTTGTTTTCTCCGGGCGAGTTTTTGGAAATTGCGCGGAAAACAACACTCAATGGACCAGGACTTGAAGCTCTTGAAAAGGCGCGCGTATCAAAGCAATCCGCGATTCTTGTTTCGGGGCATTTTGGAAATTATGATGTCGTTCGCGCGAAAATGATTGACCAGGGCTTTGATGTTGGGGGTCTCTATCGTCCCATGAAAAACGCGTTCTTTAATGATTACTATGTGTCGACCATTTCTAAAATCGGGCAGCCTCTCTTTCAGCGTGGGCGTCGCGGAATGGCGCAGATGGTTAAGTTTTTGCGCTCTGGGGGAACTCTGGCGATCTTGATTGACCAGCATATGGGACAAGGTGCACCGCTCACTTTTTTCGGGCAACCTGCGCAAACCGCGCTTTCTGCTGCGCAGTTGGCCCTAAAATACAACGCTGTTTTAATACCCTGTTACGCGATCCGCCAAGAAGACGGGTTGAATTTTCGAATTGAACTTGAAGAACCTGTCCCGATTGGAAGTGCCGAAGAGATGACACAGGCTCTAAATGATAGTCTTGAGAAAAGGGTTCGGGAAAACATGGACCAATGGTTGTGGATTCATCGCCGATGGAAAGCCGCAGGTTCGCCGGAGTAGGGCATTCAGGTGTTTGCTGTCCCGTGATTGATCTAATTCACAATGAACTCCGCATGCAGGGCACCGGCAGCCTTAATTGTTTTTAGAATATCTATAAGATCCCGCGAAGAAACTCCTAAGGCGTTCAACCCTTGAACGACTTCCGAGAGAGAGGTTCCGCCCGACACTTCGGCTAATCCTGTTATTGGATCCTGTCGTACATCAATATTTGTACGGGGAACAACGACTTCCCGCCCATCTGAAAACGGGTTTGGTTGCGCAACGAGAGGTTCTTCCTGAATGCGAATGGTTAGGTTTCCCTGTGACACGGCAACTCTGCTAATTCTAACATCCTCGCCCATAACGATCGTGCCAGATCGCTGGTCGACCACAACGCGGGCTTTTCTTTGTGGCTCCACATCAACGTTTTCTATGCGCCCAATTGCATGAGCTGCGGAGGCCATTTTAGTGGCAGGAATATCAATTTGCACGGTTCCTGCATCCAGCATTAACGCGACCCTGCGACCGAATTCCCTATTAATCGCCCTCTCGATCCGCTCGGCTGTTGTAAAGTCCGGCGTGCGAAGTGCAAGCCGCATTTGTTTGATGGCAGCAAAGTTAAAATCAATTTCGCGTTCAACCCTTCCTCCAGCTGGAATTGTACCTGAAGTAGGTACGCCCCGCGTTATGCTCGCTGACTCTCCTTCTGCGAAAGCCCCTCCAGCAATAATCGAGCCTTGACTGACCACGTAGATTTCACCGTCTGCGGCGTTCAACGGTGTCATAACAAGCGTGCCACCAGCGAGGCTCTTTGCGTCGCCCATTGTGGAAACAGTTACGTCAATCATACTGCCCGCTCTTGCAAACGGCGGGAGGGTAGCTGTTACAAATACACCGGCAACATTCTTAGGTCGGAATTGTTCACCGGTTACATTTACCCCAAGCCTCTCGAGGATGTTTGACATAATTTCTTCTGTAAAGGGAGCGTTTCTTAGTCCGTCGCCGGTACCATCTAGGCCAACAACTAATCCATAACCAACAAGGTCGTTACTTCGGACGCCATCAAACTCAACCAGATCTTTAATCCTGACGGGTGATGCATGGGTGAGGCCGGTTGAACTCACCAGTAGGATAGTAAAAAGTGCCAGAATTCTTCTGATCATCTTAAAAAGTCCACTAGATTTAGGCGCGATAGTCGCGCAGTTACTGTGTAAAGCGTCTCGAGTTGAATTTGCACCGCTTCAAGTTCCGTCGCTGCAGTGTAGGGGTCGGCTCCCAGTACTCTCGTGCGCGCCAAATCCAACGCGTGTATTTCTGTTTCGTTCTGAACGCGCATTTCGTCGATATGGGCTTCGGCAGTGCCCGTTGCTGCTCTTAAGCCTGATATTTCGTTCTCATTTGACAAAAGGGCCTCGCCAGCACTTTGAAGGAGGATTTGCCTTTCGGAGGCGAAGGCACTCATAGTCCCCTCGGAAATGAGAGCCGCGATGGCAAGACCTTTCAATACACCTCGAATTCCGGGATCGGCTGCTGTAATTTCAAAATGTGCTTCTCGCCCCGGACCAATCTTAAATGGCGAGAGTGTGGTCTGTGAGCCCGTATACCCAATTGTCTCGAACCCCCCACCCGCGTCGTCAAACCAAGAATCAATAACTGCAAGCGCCCCGGCCGCCGTTGTTTCGGTTGCAAGAAGTGGTGTTAAATCCGCGAGCATATCGTCCACGGAAGCAAGAGCGGCTGTGTCAGTCGCCCTTCCGGAAAATAGTGCTCGGCCTGTTGTTTGAGTATTTAGAGCGGAAACTACAGACTCGAATTTCTGTTTGATATCGGAGGTGGTGGCGTCAACGAGTTCATTGTTGTTGGTATTTGAGGCCATAAGGAGCGCTGGCGCCGCCTCACCAGTTAACCCTTGAATGAAGCCAAGAACTGACTGCGCATTCTCCACGAATAATGCCGCTTCCGAATTCGCGGTTTTATACGCGCCCAGGGAAGCCGCCGCTTCTTCAATTTCACTTAAACCAGTGAAATCCCCGCGAACAGCCTTGGAGGTATCGGCGACTCTTCCGCTAGAAAGCTCAAGGGAGAGCCTATCCATTTCTGTCTTGAGCTGTGCGTTCTGACGGCTAAGCATGAAAGTGCGCGCTTGATCACCAAATGAGGAAAACATCATATTTTAAAGCCCCATCAATAAGTCGAGCATTTGGTCAATCGACTGAATAACCTTGGCATTCGCGGCATAACTACGCTCAACAAGAAGAAGTTTTTGCATTTCCTGATCGGAGTCGACTCCATATGCCTTCTCCTGCGATTGCAGCGCGGTTGTTTTTGTGGCTGCAAAACTAACGTCACTTTCACGCGACTGTCTTTGCACCCCAATGGACGAAAGAAAATCGGCCGATAGGTCATTCAATGAGCGTGCTGACGACGCAAAACTGCCCGAAGCTGGTGCAATTGGGGAGCGCAGGGCATCAATCATGGCTTGAAGCTTTGACGCATCACCAACCTCACCTGCAGTTACTGCACCAAGACCATCTCTTAAGCGCCACACTTCGCCCCCTTGGGCTGGGTCAACAGATGCTGCTAGCGCCAAACGAGTGGAAAGTGCAGACTCATTCAAGGGGTTAAAGGCTGCCCCAGAATCGGTGAAGAGACCCCCTGCAGTCGTGTTGTCTACAGCAGGGTCGGAAAATCGCTCGACAAGATTGCGTGCAATGGCATCGAGATCTGATTGTGCCAGAACGGCGATTTCATCCCGGACTTCGAACAACGAAGCGAGGGAACCACCATTGATGCTGTTTCGTTCGGCGGTTGTATCAATCGGGTACCCGTTGAGCGAAATCCCCGAGAGCGCCCCTGATTCGAGCGTCATTTGAGGAACGATTGTGCTGACGCCAGCGAACTGAAACTCACCAGCACGGCCGTCAAGGAGCACTGCGCCTCCGGTGGTGAAAAGGGCAACTGTGTTCCTGTCGCGTGCCACCTCTTTTAATGGAACAATTTCGGCAATCTGGTCAATCATGGCCTGCCGTTGATCCATCAAACCGGTGGCATCATGACCAGAAGATGTTTGCGCAAGAATGTGGTCGTTTAGCTCTTCAATCTTTTGTAAACTATCATTGAGAAACGCCACCTGCGCACCAATTTCATGGTCTGCGGACATTCGCATGTTCTGTATGTCATCAGACACGGTTTTGAATTTTTGCGTCACATCATTTGCCGCAATCAAGACGGCATTTAATCGCGGCGTGGAATCCGGCCGACTAGAGGCCTCTATGAGTGCGGTTTCAAGGGCACTGATTTCCTGATTTAGGGAGCCCGCGTCCTCAGGAATGCCAATTGTCCGCTCTAGTTCGCCAAGGAACTCGCTTAATACAGAAGCGTTTCCCAATTCCGCTTGCGCCACCCGACGATCAGAAATGAGGCCGGAGTCAACATTTCGAAATATGCCTTCGATTTGCACCCCAGCCCCATTCCCAGCCAATGACTGGGAAGAGAGCTCGAGTCTGCGGGTTGCGTATCCCTCGGTGAGGGAGTTGGCAATGTTTGAGGAAACGACTTGTGCGGCTCGCGATGAAGCCGAAAGCCCACTCAGAGCGTTCGAAAATGAAGATGTTAAACTCATTGCTTTTCCTCACTCATTTCCCCCGACTATCGCTTAATGTTGGTCGTCTCTTGCAACATTTCGTCGACGGTTTGGATGACTTTCGCATTTGAAGAATAGGCTCGTTGGGTTTGGATCAAGTTCGTGAGCTCGCCTGCGACATCTGTAGTTGAGCCCTCACGCGCAAATCCGGAAACCTCGCCGGTTGGGCCGTCACCAGCATCCCAAAGGAAAAATGAACCTGAGTTTGGCGATACTTGAAATGCTTGATTGTTAAGGGACGTCAAAGCATTAGGGTTTGCCACGTCAACCAAGGGAACCTGATAAATCGTCCGGGTGAAACCTGTATCGTAGGTCGCGTTGATATAGCCATTGGCGTCAATCTCCACTGATGTCAGGTTGCCCACTGGTGAGCCGTCTTTCGTAATGGATGTCGGCGCAAAACTGTCTGAAAGCTGGGTCAAGCCGTTTGGATCCCCAAGCGTTCCAATGGTCATTTCCAAATTGCCACCCGCGACTACGAGGTCCAGCGTCCCATCGGTCGCATTATATGCCCCACCTGAAACGGCAACGACGGATTGCAACGTACCCCCATTTGCGCGACTGTCATCGAAAGTCAGAGTATACTCCCCGACCGTCCCACCAGCCTGTGCCGAGTCCGTAATTAGCATTGTCCATTCGTTTGAGGACCCACTCCCCGGTACCGTTGGCGTGAAAGTTACACCTAGTGTTTCCGAAGTTCCCAAGTTTCCAAAATACTCTACGGACAGCGGCAAGGTTTCGCCGGATGAACCGGCCTCAGTTTCTGTTGCGGGAAGGTTCACACCAAGATTGAGAGCGGTAGTAGGGTCGCCGGCGGACTGGTTTACATTGATGACGACGGGTTCGAGGCCGGACGTCGTATCCCGAGCGAATGTTGGAATTGTACCATCTGCATCTGCAGGCCAGCCCAAAAGAACGAGGCCCGTTTCTGTCTTTAGAACTCCATTTGCATCTGTCCGAAAGGACCCGGTGGTAGTCATCATCATGGGGTCGTCACCAGTCGCAGATATAGAAACCTCCGCAGTTACGGGCAACATACCGCGTCCGGAAACGGCAATATCTAGAGGATGGCTTGTGGCAATGAGAGGACCGCGCTCGTCAATAAGACGACTTGTGGTAGCACGAACGCCCCCTGCGGAATAGGAGCCTGCGCCTGGCTCACCATTAATAACAAAGGATTGAAAAGCCGCAGTCGCACGTTTGTACCCATAGGTACCAGAGTTAGCGATGTTATCTGAAATAGTAGCCAAACGGGTTGCGTTTGCGCTAAGCCCGGCTACGCCGGCACTTAGGGAAGATGATATCGTCATGTAAATGCGCCTTTCTGCTGCACTGACCAATGGTCTACAACGACATCTACATGCGCATGCTTAACGGCCCCCTAACAATTAAAATGCGGTCTAATTTGTTTTTGCGTTCCAGTTTAGTAGTCTGATCGTAGCAAGATGAGTTCCAGCCGATTGTTCCGATAGGACATCGGGTCACGGTCAATGGTTTTTCGGGATGCAAACCCCGTGACGCGTTGCACACGTTTTCCACCCAAGCCTTCTTGTTCCAACAGTTGGCGCATGGCCATGGCACGCGCCGTCGAAATACTCCAAGTACTATCAGTGAGCGCGACGATGGGAACGGCTTGGGTGTGTCCATTCAAGGCAACTTCGTTACGAACCAACTTAAAAATACGCACCATCATGGCTGCAATTTCCTTGGTTATTTCAGTTGGTTGCGAAGTTCCTTCGATGAATAGAGGCTCGCCTGGAATATCAAAAATTTCGATTACCAAACCCTCGTCTGTCAGTCGCGTAAGAACATGAGTAAGCGCTTTGTCTAGGAGAATGCTTTCTCCTCCAGCACCCAACAAAACTTGCTGAGCCTGCTCTAGATCGGCTTCCTCCGCCGCGCGGGCAGCTCTTTCTTCTTCTGATTGCTGGCCGCCGTTTCCGCCGTCACTTTTCCCAGCTTGCTCTAGAAGTTCTTCCGGCAATGGGTTGGATGCACCAACACCGTTGTGTGCCAAAGTTTCTTCGGGAAAGGGGCTATCCCCGCCAAAAAAGCTACCACCTCCACCCGAGTTCCTATTGATTGTAATTGTTGGATTGAAGTAATCAGCAATCGCTTTGCGCTGCTTCTCGTTTGTGGCGCCCAGCAACCACATAAGAAGGAAAAACGCCATCATAGCGGTCACGAAATCGGCGTAAGCCACTTTCCACGCACCGCCATGGTGCCCAGCAGCAATAATCTTCTTGCGTTTAATAATTATCGGACGCTTGCTGTTATCAACAACGCTCATGTCACCACCTCTTATATTCACCCAACCTTTTGATATCAAAGGGGTGTGAAAGTGGCGTTAACCCTTCAAATCCTAACTAATTTTTGGTTTGAGATGCGATTGCAGATCCTGCAGCCCAACCAGACGACCATGCCCACTGGAAGTTGAACCCGCCGAGCCACCCAGTGACGTCGACCACTTCTCCAATAAAATAAAGGCCAGAAACTAAGCGTGATTCCATTGTTTTGGAGCTCAACTGATCGGTGTTCACCCCTCCCAGGGTCACTTCGGCCGTGCGGTAACCCTCTGTCCCCGTTGGAAAAAGCTCCCAAGCGGACAGATAGGTCGCAATAGCGCGCAAATCCACGTCGCTTTGGTCCGCAAGGTTTCCCGTCAGGCGCATTTGGTTTGAAAAATAGTCAGCAAGCCGAGTGGGGAGCACCATGGCCAGAACGTTGGAAATTGACTTTTTCCCGTGCTCCTTGCGCAACGCTCGGAGGTCTTCAAAAAGAGTCCGTTCGGGTAGGATATGCACGTGGATAGGGTCTTTTTCATTCCAGTAACTGCTGGCTTGCAGGATGGAGGGTCCGGATAACCCACGGTGTGTGAAGAGTAAGCCCTCACTAAAGCCAGTGCCATTTGCTGTGACGCGCGCGGGCACTGAAAGACCAGGAAGCGCGCTAAAATCCTGTTTGGTATCCTCACCAAACGTTAGCGGCACAAGGCCGGGGCGTGTTTCAATGATCGAATGGCCATACTGCTCTGCAATTTGATACCCTATACCTGTCGCACCCATCTTTGGGATCGATTTTCCGCCAGTTGCCACGACGACGGAGGATGCTTGGAGCGTGCTTCCATCGTTTAAGACGAGATCAAAAAGGCCATCGGAGTGGCGCACCGACGTCACAGAAGTTTGGAGTCGAAGCTCCACGCGCTCCTTTTTCATCATCCGCAAAAGCATCGCGATGATATCTTTCGCCGTATCATCGCAAAACAACTGCCCAAGCGTTTTTTCGTGCCATGAAATGCTGTGCGTGGAAATTAACTCAATGAAATCCCACTGTGTGTAGCGTTTTAAGGCGGATTTGGCAAAATGGGGGTTTTGCGAGATGAAATTCTGAGGGCCACAATGGAGGTTCGTGAAATTGCAGCGTCCCCCGCCGGATATCCGAATCTTCTCACCCGCAGCTTTTGCATGGTCAAGGATAAGGACAGTTTTGCCGGTACTCGCCGCTTGGGCCGCACACATCATGCCGGCAGCGCCCGCCCCCATGACGATTACATCGAATTTTGAAATGCCACTCATGCCTTGCTGAACCACAGCTGCCCATTCAATGCAAGGGGATGCTTAACCAATAAAGAGTTGGGTTAAGTAGATTGAGCCACAGTGGGACCCCTTTGGATCGACGGCTGCGCCCGTAGCGGTCAAGCGCATTCTGTTGCTAATGACGTTTTTACGGTGGTTGGGCGACTCAATCCACTGGCGGGTGGCCTCACGCGCGAGACTTGCATAGCTATACGGATGCAGCGTGTTCCCTTTGCCGTCTGCAAAGTCGCAGGTCGCCATATTCTTTACAAAAAACGGGCCGCCGGTCAGTTGATATCGGTACATTCTAATAATGTTTTCGGCACCAGTTTTGAGCTTGATCCCCGACTTCGTAATGCGAGCTTGCGTAGAGTTTTGCCCCCTAACATTGGACTTGTGTGATAGCGTGCTGTTCTTCGCCATCCACTTTGAGTGTTTCGTCGCAGGTTTTGTGAGCTTAGAGTCGCTTGATAGCGCTGGAAGTCCTGAACGACAGCGCGCGTAGTTCACTTCGATAAGGACGGCGTTGTTTAACAAGGATTCGTTGATTTTTCCGGTCGCGGGTATCGCTTTATTCGATCCCGCAATGAGTGTCCGTTCGCAGGCGGCTTCTGCAACGCTTGATAGAAAAATTACGCTGACAACGAGGCATAAGCTACGGGCGATACTTCTCATATTTAAGCTCCTAAACTGGTTTCAAGGTCAAACCGCCTAAATTTCCTGCATCTATTTCGTAAGTGCAGCAACGCCGACTACGGCGCCAAATAAGCCAACAATCGAGCTTGCCGCTGTGACAACTGATTCGGTTGCAAGCACAACATCACCGGGAACGATTTCGAATTTCTTAGCGCCAAATAACCCTTCTGCAGAAGTCAGGTCGATGGAAAACACGATTTGATCGCGTGTAGGGCCCATTCCATCCAAACGGATCGCGGAGGTTGGATAGTTTCTAAGTACAAGAATTCCCTCTGGATCAGCTCGCAGATCGTTCAATCCACCCATCATCGCGATCGCGTCAAGCGCGGTTATGTTGTCTTTGCTGAAATAGATAGTTGCCTCATTCTTTGATGCCCCCATTCCTACAAAATAGCGCTTTTCTTCGTCGACAATAACCTTATCCCCGCCACGCAAAGTTGTGTCACGGCTTGGGTCCTCATAGAGGTTATCAAGGGAAGTTCCGTAGGTCGTGTTATTGCGAACGAGGCGAATTTGTGGATTTCGGACACCACGGTCAACCCCGCCGCCTGCGGACAGCAAGCTGAGGACGGTGAAGTTGCGATCTGGCAATTGGAAGCTTCCGGCCTTCATAACGCCGCCCACGAGGTCAACGGAATTCTTGCGGCCTGACACATGGACGAGTTGAACCTGAACGGCGGGAATAAGCGTCTCGATCTTGACTTGCAATTCCTTTCGAGCGCCCTCTGGGGTGAGGCCCGTAAGCAATACGTCCCCAACATACGGGACATAAATGGTGCCGCTTGGCGAAACAACGAGACCTGCGAGCTCAGTCGCTTTTTGCCCATCGGTGCTCAAAAGGGAGTTCTCTCCACTGTCCCAAATCCGGAGGCTCACAATATCACCTGCCGCAATGATAGGGCTAGCGGGTCCCGCCTGGTGTGAGATCCAAGGATATGTTTTTGAAGACTGATTTCCCGGCCACTTAGCGAATTGCGTTAGGAAATCTGGTGATATGACATGCAGGGCGAAAGGGGAATTTGCATCTCCAGCGCCACTAATCACCTCGCTCGAAACCGCGGCACCCCTTGGGAGTGAGCAGGCGGCAATGCCAAGTCCTGCTACGAGTGCGAAGATTAGGTTTGTCAGCCTTGTCATTTTTGGTCCCCTAAGACCAGATTCTCGCACTATCTTGTGCCAAACCCGAAGAAAATTTTAGTTTCACACAAGATACTGTGTGCAGGGGCAAGGTCAATCATACATTTAATATATGGCAATATTTGTCGGCATAAAGCGATCCTCGAAGTGTGGTGGAGTACATGAAAAATACCCTAGAGGCCAAAGCCTAAGAATTTGCTAGCAATTTTGGAACAGGTCACTTCCGCTTTTGGGAAATGCATCCGAACGGTTGAGGTTGACGCATAAATACTGCAAAATAAAATCGGAAAACATATGCGCGCGGTCCTGAAGACTCTCTTCATATTATCGGCGCAGGAGATTGTGTGTGACTTGGCAGAAACGTAGTTTGGACATTTTTCTCGCGTGTGTGGGAATTCTCTTTTTTGCCATACCCTTTGCGGTGTTGTTCTTGTTTCTTATGGCTGTCCAGGGGCGGCCAATTTTCTACCTTTCGGAGCGCATGAAGTCCCCAAACGAGGTTTTTTTACTTTGGAAATTGCGCAGCATGGAAATGTCAGCGGTAAATTCTGGTGTGACCGGTGGCGACAAACGGGCGAGATATACGCGGTATGGCAAACGATTGCGCCGTCTAAGGTTTGACGAAATTCCACAGCTTTGGAACGTGCTTAAGGGGGATATGAGCCTTGTTGGGCCGCGCCCACCCTTGCGGCTGTATGTCGAAGACTTTCCCGAACTTTATCGGCAGGTTCTCGCCTCTCGGCCCGGAATTACGGGTTTGGCCACGCTTACATATCACCAGCATGAAACTGAAATGTTAGTAAAATGCTCGACAGCCGAGCAAACCGATAGCGTATACCGGCGCCGCTGTATTCCCCAGAAAGCGCGTCTAGATTTAATCTATCAAGCGCACCAATCAGTGTGTTTCGATCTGGAAATTCTAACCCAGACGGTTGGAAAAGTTTTTTCCGTACGCAAGCCAAAAGCTCGAAAATAGTCTGAAAACAAATGGGTGCGTAGAAAATAAAAAAGCGGACCTCATTACTGAAGCCCGCTTTTGGTGAAAGCCGAGGTATCAAAACTATGACACCCCGAAATTCCAGTTCACAGAACGACTTAGGTGTCGTCGTTGTTGCTTGCTACAACCGCAGCAACGGCTACGAGGCCGAGCAATGCGAGTGGTAGCCAGTTATTGCCTTCTTCTTCAGCAATGAAGACGTCTGGCATTGGCTCGGAAACAACTACTTCAGGGCTGCCGGCGAATGCTGTAGTGGCGGAAAGCGCCAAAACAGCGGTGAGTGCTGTGATTTTTTTCATGTTAGCTCCATTAATATATGCACGTACGCGAGAAAAGCATATCGTGGCTTGGGTTTACGGTAAAGTTATATTCCGTTGGTTACTCTAAAATTACTAATAGTGACACATAACCAACAGTTTCGGATACGAATTGGCGGGATTGACGAGTGATACCACTAGAATCGAGCCAATAGTCGTTTTTGAATCCAATTTCTCCAGCAACACACGATTCTTTATAGTGTTTGGTGGCATAGGATTTGTTTAAAATTTGCGTGGTTTCGGCCCCCACGAACGTCCACGAACATTCAGCCTGAAGTGGCGCCACTTGATCATCGCCATCAAGATAATAGTGCGTGCGGCGATGAGACCCTGAACTTTGAATTGATGCGGGAACGCTCGCGGACACCAGATCGGCGCCAAGCGCTTTCGTACCGGTAACAAAGGGCCCCTTGAACGTATAGGAGGCTCCATTTTTGGTGCGCCAGGTTTTATAGGGCCCATTTTGTACCTGAAACGAGAGGAAAGCCATGCCTTCCATTTTCTCGACAAGAACAATAATCAGCGGTTTGGTGTTCGTTTCGATCCATGAAAGGTCGCCTTTGGCCGGAGAAGAGGATGTCGCCGTTGCTGCATCTTTGCTCGGTTTGGCCGAAGACATATATCTGCCTTTTAAGTCGCTATAAACCGCCGTACCTATGGTTTCGTCACGCTCTTCAGAGCTACAAGCAGCCACAGCCAATAAGCAGGCGGCAAGTGTTAACTTACGAGTAATAGTCATCACCGCCAGACTCTCCCTTGGCCATCTCGAATCGCGGCCGCATGATTGACACGAATACGGTCATAAAGACGGTCGTTGACGATGAGTTGAGCGCCGCCATCCCGTGACAAGACTTGCAGTGCAACTTCCTGAACGCGACGCGAAGGTTTGCCTGTGAGCCAGCTTTGGGGGATTTCAAGGATGACACCTTTATCAAAGGAGCCTTCGCCATAATCTTCGGCGCTTAAATCAGTAATTGTTGCAAATGCCCCAACGCGCCAGCCGTTTGTAAATTCGCGGCGCACGGTAAAGGTTCCGCCCACATCCCCCGCCAGATACTTTCCGGCGCTGAGTTGGAAATCAAATCCACTTGCTTCGTGTTTGTAATACATCGAGGCATGACCGGTTGCGACGCCGTAGTCTTGGAAGCCGAGATAGGAGTCTGTTTCGCGTTGAACGACATAGTTCGCCTCAATACCAAAGGCGAAGGGCTGATTAACAGGCATCCAGAGCAGCTCGGATGAAATGCCGCCGAACATACGTTCGAGGTAACCCGCGCTCACGCGTCCATAGATCTCTTCCGTTGGTTGAAAGAAATACCCCAAAGTAAGATACTGCAGGGAAACAGGGCTGAAGCTCTCGTAAAGGTTGGCATCGCTGCGCACAGGTTGGATGGCGGATGTTGAAGGAGATTCATCCTTGCCAAGTGTACCAATCAGCTGGGCTTGGATCGATCCAGATAATTCCAAACCGGGAGCAAGGAACTGAAGCGTCGTGGCTTCAATACCTGCGCCCCAGCGAATGGGGTCGTCTGGATCGAACAGGCTGAAATCCATGTAGGGGTCAATAGCCCATTGGAAATCCGGATAAACCCCAGGGGCATAAATCAGGTTGGCGGGTTTCGTGGGGACAATGTCTTCAATGACTGCACTCGCCATTATGAGCGCTTCGCCATTTGGCGCAGTTGAGAACTTCTCAACGTCGCTCCGTTTCAATTTAACAACCGAAGTCGCAAGCCCGTTGACCATATTCACAATCTCAAAGGTTTCGACGGAGGGCGGCATAGTCCGAGTCAGTGCGCGGGCTGTGCGGCCAATTGCTTGGGCGCTATTGATGAATGTCTCGTTGCGAATGCGCACTTCAACCGATGTGCCGCGCATTGCAACAGCTTCCATTTTGACGTCGTCGAACTCCATGTGTTTTTGGAGGTTTTGTGCCAGAATTTCCTGAGATCCGGGTTCTGTCATCCAGATAGTCGAATATTGCTCCGGGTCGTCAGCATAAACAGGACGAGGTTGCACGGCCAAGGGGGCAGGACCATAGCTCCCCAAAACCGCAGGGCGCTTGGGGCTGAATTTCATCGAGAGGCTTGCTGCGAGTTCGGATCCATACATATAATATACGCCAGCCGATATGATATCGTTGAAGCGATATTCGGCGCCGAAATTAAGGGGTGATTTACGGTCAAACAGGTCTTTTTCGCCAGCTTCAAGGGTGTAGTCGTCCGAGGAATACTCTACTTTGAGCGAGAGTTTTTCTGTTGGCCGATACTCGACGCCACCGAAAACCGACATTGGGCCGCGGAAATATTGATTGGTACTAAAGGTACCGCCCTGGCCAACATCAATTGGCGGACGGGTGCCAAACGGGGAGCCAATTGAGTTGTAAGAACCAAGCCGGCCCCACCCCAATCCAATTGTCGCCCGTATTTTTGGCGAGAAGTTTTTCGTGGCGGCAATGTATTCTGCGGAGTAAATTCCTGTGCCAGCGACATCCATGATGCCAACGGTCACTGCGGGCAAATACTCGGTTTCCGTCAAAAATTGATAGCGTAAATCAAAACTGCGGTCGTAATATGTTGGATACTCAATGGTGTTCCAATTATCGATCCGAGAATACCGAAATGTTCCAGATAGGCGCTTGGTTATTTGGAAAGTGCTAGACGCGCGCGTGCCCCCCGCAAAGGTCGACATTGTCACTGCAAGTTCGGCGTCCGGCATTGCTTCGCCTGACGGCATGTCGATGAGGCCTGCAATGCCGGCCAAGTTATAGGATGCGTCAGAGGCCGCAGTCGGAACCGCCAAAACAAGAGAAGCAATGCAAAGACTCGGCGCGGTGCTGCGCAGGGCGAGTCCCCGATAGCTTACTTTGTTTCTTTTGTGGCCCAGCATAAATCCTACCCGTCTAGTGTTGTTCATGGTAAAACATACCGTGAATCGTGGGGCAAGTAACAATACCCAACGGCCTTCGCTATAAGCAACAATCGTCTTGTTTACATCACATTTCGACTGCGGGTGGGGAGGCGGCTTCGGCATAACCTTCGACGCATCCATATAGAATGTCCAAGGCTGCATTCCGATCGGTGGTAGCGATCGCGTGGCGCAAGGCCTTGAGGGCGGCGGCCACTTCGAGTTCGGATAATGATTCTTCGCGCGCACAGAAAATCTTGGCATGGGGAGTCGTAATATTGCCCTCGCCAAGCAAAAGCTCCTCGTGCATTTTTTCGCCTTGGCGCAGGCCTGTCGTCAGAATTTCAATGTCCCCGTCTGGGTTTTCTGCCGTTTTGACTGTACAACCGCTGGCTTCAATCATGCGCCGCGCAAGGTTCAGAATTTCGACGGGTTCGCCCATATCCAAAACATAGACTTCGCCACCCTGCGCAAAGGTTCCCGCCATAAGAACAAGACGACTGGCCTCCTGAACCGTCATAAAATAGCGCGTGACTTCACTGTGGGTCACCGTCACAGGACCCCCGTGCGCAATTTGATTGCGAAAGAGCGGAACAACCGAGCCTGACGACCCTAGAACATTCCCGAACCGAACCATTGAAAAGACCGTATTTGAGCGCGAGGCTTGATCCTGAACGACCAATTCGGCCATCCGCTTGGATGCACCCATAACATTGGTTGGGCGCACAGCCTTGTCTGAGGACACAAGAATAAACCGTTCCGCGTTGGCGTCATGGGATGCTTTCGCGAGAGTCGCAGTTCCAAGAACGTTGTTTTCAAGTCCTGCGAGGCTGTTGATCTCAACCATAGGCACGTGTTTGTACGCCGCGGCATGAAAAACGACATCAATCTTATTTTCAGCGAAAACAGATGCAACCAATCTTGGATCGCTCACGGACCCTAGAACGGGTTTGACCTCGATTCCAAGTTCGTTGGCGAAACTCGAAATGTCCATGTCCGCGTTGTATAAGGCAAATTCACTGCTATCCAAAAGGATGATCTGCTTGGGCCCACAGGACAAAAGCTGGCGGCAGAGTTCAGAGCCAATTGTCCCGCCTGCGCCTGTGACAAGGATATTTTTGCCACGATAATTGTCCCCAAATTCGGTCACTTTGTGGTCGACTTTGGCCCGACCAAGTAGCTGTTGATGGTCACTCAGGGAGAAGACTTGCCCCATTTCCTCATCGCCAATCAATTCGGCAAAGTCAGAGGGTGTTAGGACTTCGAGACCAAATTTTTCAAACCGTCGAACAATGGCAACTTGCCGTGCAAACGACAGGGACGGCATGGCAAGGATGACTTTGTGCGCCTGCTTTATCTTGGCGATATGCGGAATTTGGGAAGGGCGCGCAATCGGGATGCCATCAATGGCAACGCTCTGAATGGCGGGGTTGTCGTCGGCGTAGCTTAGAATCTCATAGTGTTCTTTACTTTGGATCGCTTTGGCAAAATTCATACCTGTCTGGCCCGCGCCATAGATAATGAGGCGTTCCCGAGGATGCCCCGCGAGATAAATCATCTCGAGGATTTTTAGCATCATCACGCGGCTTGTGACCGCAAACAACAAGTAGCTATTCCCAAAAACCATGATAGTTCCCAGGGGATACTGCAGGCCGAAAAGCTTGCCAGTTGCCATAAAGGCAAGCGACAAAAGTATGGAAAGCTGGACAGTCTTACCTGCTGCGCGAATTTCGTAATCGCGAAGCCGAATGTTTGGTATTTTAAGATAGGTCGTAAATAGTGCCGCCAAGCAAATGAGAATTACCGTCTGGGCAATGATACTTGTGTTTGAGCCAAAGGGTTCAGTGGGTGTAGATTGAACGAGAAGAGTAAATCCAAGTGCGACTGGAAGGAGTGACGTGTCCACAAACAAAAACACAAAACGTTTCTGCGCGCGTGTGAGTTTTTCAATTCTACCAAGCAATGACACTAAAATGGCCTCTTAAAACTTTTTCCAAGCGTTAAAATTGAAGGCCGGAAATGGCATACTTCAATACGTTCGCTCGGTCCCCACCGTGGGCCGCCAAAATTTCAGCGGCAATAGGTACGGGATGCTAGTGAGAAAAGAGGAAATCCGCTAGCTTTTTGATGCGGCAAGCAAAAAGACGCCGACATCGGGCTAAAATTAGCACAGATTTAGCCCGAAAATGGCTCAGTTAGTTTTGTTTCTGCTGGCTTCGACCATTTCGATCATTGTCGGCATTTCAATCATGCCGGGCGCCAAAGCGTCACCAATCACAAAAGAGGGTGTTCCCCCAAAGCCAAGAGTTTTCGCAAGCGCATGAGTCGTTTCAATGTGTTCGTCGACCTCGGGCGCATTCATATCTTCTTTCAAGCGATCTAAATCTAGACCAATGCTTTTGGCAATCTTGAGCACGGACTTCTCGTCGAGCCTGCCGCGTTGCTCCATCATCTCCCAATGGAATTCCTCATATTTTCCCTGCTCGCGGGATGCCAATGCGGCGCGGGCGGCATATACTGATCCTTCACTTAGGATGGGCCACTCGCGGTAAACGACGCGTACATTTGGGTCGTTGGCGATCAATTCCTCAACGACATCGGCCGCTTTTTTGCAGTAGGGGCAATTGTAGTCAAAAAATTCGACCACCGTCACATCCCCATCAGGGTTGCCCAAAACGGGCGCATTCGGGTCTTGTTCCAGCATTTGACGTTGCGCTGCGAGGGTCTCAACTGCGGCGGCGGCCTCGGTTGCTTGTTCTTGCTGTTGCAGTAGAATGAGAGCCGAACGAATGACGTCAGGGTTTTCCAGGATTGTTTGAAGAACAAGCTCTTTAATTTGCTCTTCGGTGAAATCTTGGGCTTGAGCCGCTGGAACGAATCCAAGAAAAGTAATGAGGACAGTGGCAGTGATACGGCTCAGCATGTTGGGATCCTTTGAAAGATAGTGTTGCAGCCCCTTAAAGGCGGTTTGATAAATGTGCGCAAGCATTTGTGGCGAATTTGCTCGTAAACTCACCGTGAGGCAACCCAGCGTCCCTCGTTAAGATGTCGCGTTTCCCATCGTTTGGTCCCTGTGCCATATGTCTGTCACATCAAAAATGTTCACGACGATCTGATTTGCATGTGTTCCAAGTAGGCTCCACACATGCCCGAATTAATAACGAGGCTGAAATGCGCATGAAAATTCTTTTGGCGGCTCTAATGACCGTGTTCGCAACGAGTGTTCTTGCGCTTGAAAGTGTTCCCTATCAATCGAATTCTCTCAATGCGAAGTTACGGTCGGCACAAGACGGAATCGCATCCGGCGCACATACCTTTTCGGCTGGCCTGCATCTAGAACTCGAAGATGGGTGGAAAACGTATTGGAGAAGCCCGGGCGAAGTTGGCCTGCCGCCAGAGGTTGATTGGAGCGCGTCGGAAAATATTGCGTCGGTAGATTTTCAGTATCCTGCGCCAACACGGTTTCGCGCCTTTGGCATTGAGAATTTCGGATATGCGCATGAAGTGCTTTTTCCGTTGCAGGTGACTTTGGAAAACCCCGGAGAAGCCGCCGTGTTGCGGGGGAACTTCTCGCTTCTTGTCTGCGCGGAAGTCTGTATTCCCGACGCCTTTGCGTTGGAGCTACCCATCGGTCAGGGGGAGGGAATTGATGCGATCTCAGCTGGTTATATCGCCGAAGCGATGGCGCTTGTTCCGTCCGAGCCTTCTGAAAGTCTTACCGCAATCTCATATATGTCCGACGAGACGTTGACGCTGGAAATCCGTGATGAAGTGCCCTTTCAAGCGCCGGATATTTTTCCAGAGTTCGGGTCGGGCTCGGCCTTTGGGGTGCCTGATATTCGGCTGTCTGAGGATGGTAAAACGCTATGGGCTGAGACCCCAATACTCGCGTTGGATGACGAAGCTGACGTCCTGGCGCTCACCGTCGTAGATGGCGAACGGGCGTTCACATTTGACGCGCAACTCGGCGATGGAATCCCCGTCCCACCCTACGAAACCAGTGGCTCAGGGAACCAAACCTCCCGCATTTGGGTCTACTTTCTCGCGCTTCTAGGCGGGTTGATCCTCAATGTGATGCCCTGCGTCCTCCCTGTTTTGTCGATCAAATTTGCATCCGCCCTCAAGGTGCGCGACCAAAGTCTTGCCCGTGTTAGGCGCGGTTTCTTGGCGTCGTCCTTCGGGGTTCTAACCTTCATGTGGGCACTCGCAGCTGTGCTTCTTCTGATGCGCGGCATGGGGCAAACGGTAGGTTGGGGGCTTCAATTTCAGAGCCCGATTTTCCTCGTCACTATGCTCGCGGTTCTTACCGTTTTTGCCGCCAATATGTTAGGGCTGTTTGAAATCTCCCTGCCGCAATCTTGGATGACTAGGATGAATGCGACGGGAACTGGCTCGGGGTATATCGCGGACTTTTCAACCGGCGCGCTGGCCGCCGTCTTAGCGACCCCGTGTTCCGCTCCGTTTCTAGGTACGGCCGTGGCCTTCGCCCTTGCTGGGAGCACGCTTGATGTTTTGGGTATCTTTTCTGCACTAGGTATCGGGCTGTCCGCACCCTATCTCATCGTGGCACTGCGGCCCTCTCTTATTCGCGCTCTGCCCAAACCAGGGCGCTGGATGATCACGGTAAAGTTTGTTCTGGGCCTTTTGCTGGTCGCGACAGCGCTTTGGCTGACGAGCGTTCTGGCCACAGTTTCAGGGGTGAAGTCGGCTGGGCTTGTCCTCTTGCTGTTGGTCGGTTTGGTTCTCGTCCTGACGTTTGGTCAGCGCGTGAAGGCACCCGTGAGCATCGCGATTTTTCTAGCGGCTCTTGGTGTACCACTTGCGCTTTCTGCACCTGAAGAAATGACCTACGCTTCTAGTTCCCAAATCGAATGGCAGAAATTTGACCGAGGAGAAATTCCCAAACTTGTCGCTTCGGGCAAGACGGTTTTCGTCGACGCCACAGCGGATTGGTGTCTTACATGTAAGGCGAACAAAAAACTGGTCCTAACACAGGGAAAGGTTGCGGAAGTTTTGCAACAAGAGAACGTTGTTCCCATGATTGCAGATTGGACGCGCCAAGACGAAGATATAGCCCGTTTCTTACGGTCCAATGGGCGGTTTGGTGTGCCGTTTAATATTGTGTACGGGCCCGCAGCGCCGGACGGGATTGCCTTACCCGAACTACTGACATCGGATATTGTTTTGGACGCGTTCAAGCAAGCTGAGGGCTAATTTCGCGCACGACTGGTTTTGATCATTGGCCCAAAACCACTCAAGCAAGCGCCAAACGTGACGCTAGGGGCACATTTGACTGCCTTTGCGATTGAAATTTACAAATATGCGACACGGTTTCGGGCTTTTTCGCATTCCCCCTAGCAAATGACGCACCAAGCGAATATTGCCAGCGCAAACGCGAGAACAGGGCCACGACGTGCCCGAAATGGCCGGAGATACCCATGAATTCTGATTTTTTACCTCGAATGCGCCAAGATTGGCTGGGCAATATCCGTCCCGACCTTATGGCGGGTCTTGTTGTAGCGCTTGCGCTAATCCCCGAGGCGATTGCCTTTTCGATCATTGCAGGTGTGGATCCCAAAGTGGGTCTTTACGCGAGTTTCTCCATTGCGGTGATTGTGGCGATCACAGGCGGCCGTCCCGGGATGATCTCGGCGGCCACGGCTGCGACGGCGGTTTTGATGGTGACCTTGGTCAAGGATCACGGGCTCGAATACTTGCTTGCAACGACAGTCCTCGCGGGCCTGTTACAGATCATTGCTGGCCTATTGAAGCTTGGAAGCGTGATGCGCTTTGTGTCAAAGTCGGTGATGACGGGTTTTGTGAATGCCTTGGCTATCTTGATTTTCATCGCGCAACTTCCCGAACTTAATCCCGCGACAATCGGTGTGAACACGATGACCTTTGTGATGCTCGCGCTGGGCCTTGGGATTATCTACCTCTTTCCCTATTTGACTAAAGCTATCCCATCTCCCTTGGTGACAATCGTCGTTCTGACGGCTTTGACGATGATGCTGGGAATTGATGTGCGAACGGTTGGCGACATGGGTGCGCTGCCAGATACGCTGCCTGTTTTCCTGATCCCGCAAATCCCTCTTACGCTGGAAACATTGCAAATCATCTTCCCTGTGGCGGCTGCGATTGCAGTTGTTGGCCTGTTGGAAAGCCTGATGACGGCGCAATTGGTTGACGATTTGACCGATACTGTTTCGGACAAAAACCAAGAGTGCATCGGCCAAGGTATCGCCAATACTGCGACGGGTTTTATTGGCGGCATGGCGGGTTGTGCGATGATCGGCCAGTCGATGATCAACGTGAAATCCGGTGGACGCGGACGTTTGTCATGCTTTGCGGCGGGTGTCTTTCTTTTAATCCTCATCGTCGGCCTTGGCGATTGGGTCGCGCGCATTCCAATGCCAGCGCTTGTGGCGATTATGATCATGGTTTCGATCGGGACGTTTAGTTGGTCGAGCATCAAAGGCTTGCGCGACCATCCGCGTGCCAGTTCAATTGTTATGTTGGCGACCGTGTTTGTGACTGTGTTCTCGCACAATCTTGCGCTGGGTGTTTTGACGGGTGTGCTGCTCTCGGGTATCTTCTTTGCTTGGAAAATCGCGGCGGTATTCCGCGTGACGTCAACGTTGAAAGACGACGGTCGCGAGCGGGCGTATTTGGTTGAGGGACAGATGTTCTTTGCGACTGCGCCCGACCTTGCGCCTGCGTTTGATTTTGGCGAAGTGCTCGAGCGTGTGACAATTGACGTCAGCCGTGCGCATATTTGGGATATATCATCAGTCGCCGCATTGGATATGGTGGTGCTGAAGTTCCGCCGTGAAGGGGCCGAGGTTGAAATCTTTGGCATGAACGAGGCCAGTGAGACCTTGATGGGTCGTTTGGCCGAACACGACAAACCGGGCGCGCTTGAGCGTCTGATGGGCCACTAGGAGGTGACTATGTCTAAGATTATCGCATTGGTGGACGGTTCGGTTTATTCGGAAAGCGTTTGCGACCACGCCGCTTGGGTGGCCACGCGCAAAGGCTCCTCGGTTGAGATCCTCCATGTTTTGGGGCGCCGCGAAGCGGGCTCTAAAAATCTTTCGGGAAACATCGGATTGGGCGCGCGCAGCAAACTCATGGAAGAGCTCGCGGATTTGGACGCCCAAAAGGCCAAACTCAATATTCAGCGTGGCCGCGCAATCCTTGAAGATGCCGAAGCGCGGGTACGTGCGGATGGTGTGAGCGAAGTGCAAACTCGCCTCCGTCATGGCGACCTAATGGACGAGTTGCACTCGGCGGAACAGGACAGCGATCTTGTTGTGATCGGCAAACGTGGCGAGGCTGCAGATTTTGCGAAACTGCATCTTGGCTCAAATGTTGAACGCGCGATCCGCACCAGCAAAAAGCCCGTGCTCGTGACGTCGCGCGCCTTTCGGCCTGTGAAAACGTTTATGATTGCGTTTGAAGGCGGCGCAAGCTCGATCAAGGCGGTCGAACACGTCGCCCAAAGCAAGGTCTTCGCAGGTTTGGCATGCAAATTGATCTTTGCGGGCCCAGATACGTCGGCAAATCGCGCCACGCTTGCAGGCGGGAAAGCAATTTTGGCCAAAGCCGGATATGACGTCGATGCGCAAATCCATGACGAACGGCCCGATGTTGCGATCCATGAAGCCATCGAAACGTTGTCTATCGACATGCTTTTGATGGGGGCCTTTAGCCACTCGCGTATTCGTAGCCTGTTCATCGGCTCGACGACGACGGAAATGGTGCGATCCTGCTTGGTGCCATTGTTGATGTTCCGCTAAGCGCCTTTCTGCGTATATATTCACGATTTGCATATCTGATCGCACAAAATAAAGCGGTGTGGGCCTTTCCACACCGCGCCGGATGCGCTATTTGAGCCGCGTCCTTGTGACCGTAACGAAGGAGTCCCCATATGGGCTATAAAGTCGCCATCGTCGGCGCTACAGGTAATGTAGGCCGCGAAATGCTAAATATTCTGGCCGAACGCCAGTTTCCAATTGATGAGATTATCGCGCTTGCGAGCCGTAAATCTATGGGCTCGGAAGTAAGCTTTGGCGACAAGACGCTCAAGACGAAGGACCTCGACACGTTCGATTTCACTGGTTGGGATATGGCGCTTTTTGCCGTTGGTTCCGAAGCCACAGCGAAATATGCGCCGATTGCGGCGAAAGCTGGTTGTTTGGTGATCGATAACTCATCTCTGTACCGCTATGACCCACAAATCCCGCTGATCGTTCCAGAAGTGAACCCCGATGCGATCGAGGGTTACAAAAACAAAATGATCATCGCGAACCCGAACTGCTCCACCGCCCAGATGGTGGTTGCCCTTAAGCCCTTGCATGATCGCGCCAAGATTAAACGCGTTGTTGTGAGCACGTACCAATCGGTTTCTGGCTCCGGCAAAGAAGGACTCGATGAGCTTTGGAACCAAACCAAGGGCATGTATGTTCCCGGTCAAGAGGTTGCGCATAAGGTCTTCACCAAGCAGATCGCCTTTAACGTGATCCCGCATATCGATGTTTTCCTCGATGACGGTTCCACCAAAGAAGAGTGGAAAATGGTCGCCGAGACCAAAAAGATCATCGATAAGTCGATCAAAGTAACCGCGACCTGTGTGCGCGTACCGGTTTTCGTTGGCCACTCCGAAGCGATCAACATCGAATTCGAAGAGTTTATCGACGAAGACGAGGTGCGTGACATCCTGCGCGAGGCCCCAGGCGTCATGGTGATCGATAAGCGCGAAGATGGTGGCTATGTGACCCCGATTGAATGTGTGGGCGACTACGCGACGTTTATCTCGCGCATCCGTCAGGACAGCACGATCGACAACGGGATCAACCTGTGGTGCGTCTCTGACAATCTGCGCAAAGGTGCGGCTTTGAATGCAGTTCAGATCGCCGAGCTTTATGGCCGTCGGATTTTGAAAAAGGGCTAAGCCTCTGTCGTGAGGCCCAAGATGTTTCCGATTACAATAACGCCTTCCGAGTTAATCTCGGGAGGCGTTTTGCATTTCGGGAACGCCGAACTTTTAAATGGGCGCGCAAGTTTAAGACGTGAATTATCCCGATAACAATTTGTTAAGTTCTTGTTTACTTGATTCTTTTCCCAACCAAGCGCATTCGAAAAATTCCATGTGGCGGTGGGTTGTTCGGAATATGGCGAAGAAACCTTGAATTGAGGCGCAATTGGATAGGTATCTTGCTGGGTTAAAACAAACTTTAGTCGTTCCTATACCATTGGAGGCCCGTCCTCTGCTCTAGGGAGCCGTTTTATCCCTTTGCTTGCTCGTTTTTTGTCAAGTTTTGGGTAACACTGGTTAGCAAGAACTTAATCAAACTACATCATCTGGAGATACAAAATGACAAACGTTAGCCTTCAAGAAAAAGCCCGCCTTGGTCGTACTGTTGCTCTTGCTCGTTTGAAAAGTGAACGTGCACGTCAAAAATCTCTCGCTATGTTCTGCACTATTCGCGACACATCCGGTACGCCAGAACACTTCCTGCCAACTTACGACAAACCCGTGCTCCTCGATGCGTCCCGTTTGGCCGCCTAAGACGCCGTGGGGATTGCGAGTCTAGACAGGAGAGAAGAGGCCAGTTTTTGGATTGTAGTATTCCAAACCACCTTCGCCAATATCTGTCCAAAGACCATGCAAGCTCATTCGTCCTTCTTCGACGGCCTCCCGTACAAATGGGAACGTCATCAGGTTTTCGAGGGACACAAGAACCGATTGATGCTCAAGTGCCCGCGTGCGCTCGGCCTCATCTTCAATATGGGCAACACGCTCGAAGCCGGGACGTAGAATGTCCATCCAACGGCCAATAAAACTGGTTTTCTCCTCAAGTTCGGGGGCAATGCCGGAACACATATCATGGCAGCCACGCACGCCGCCACAACCCGAATGGCCCAGCACTACCATATTGGTGATGTGCAGAGCCGTTACAGCATACTCAACTGCGGCAGATGTGCCGTGGATATCCCCATCCGGTTTGTAGGGTGGCACAAGATTGGCAATGTTACGATGTATAAAAAACTCGCCCTGATCGGCGCCAAAGATCGAGGTCACGTGGACGCGACTATCGCAGCACGAGATCACCATGGCTCTAGGGCGTTGGCCTTCTGCGGCCAGTCGCTGATACCAGACTTTGTTCTCAGCAAATGTGGTGGCTTTCCATCCCATGTAGCGTTGAACAAGATAGGAAGGTAACGGTTTCGCGTGTTCCATAGAGTTTCCTTTGGCCTGTGTTCAAAGTGTTCTAAGGCGCATTTGCGAGAAATTCGAGAGATTTCTGCGTTTTACGTAAACTCTTTCTAAGGATACGCGACCTTAAATGAAATTGCCGTGGGGGCTATAATGAACCGGAGGGTGTGGTTTTGGTGGAAGCAGTAAATCTTCGACCCGATGAAAATGTGCGTCTCAATCCGAGTCGGTTGACGGAGTTGTTTGTTCAACTTGGCAATCGAGGAGCTGAGGATGTTGTTCGTCGGGCGATGGAGGAGCTAGCCGTTAGGTTGGCCGATATAGAAACCGCTTATTGGCAAGGCGAGTTTTCCAAGGTGAGCAAAGGTTCCAGGGGGCTGATTGCTATTGCGGATCAGATTGGTTTGAACGGATTGGCGCAGGTTGCCCGTCACGTGGCCGCCACTGCTTCGCGCAATGACCCCACCGCGATCGCGGCAACGGTTTCGCGCCTCGTCCGTATGGGGGATAAGTCACTTACCGCGGTTTGGGATGCGCAAAATATGACCCTGTAGCGCGGAATTTCAATTTCAGCTGTATTGTTGTCCTTGCAGCTTCCAAGCATGTCTTTAGTCTGTGTGAGGTCTTTACCCTAGCACAGGCTACCCTATGTCGATGAAATTTGCCCAACTCTCCGCCGCATCCATTCCGTTGCATGTTATTTCCAAGCTGGAATGCGAATCGTTTCTATCGGGCTTGCCTGCGGCGTCGCAAAACTGGGTGGCCGCGCAGGGGTTCACTGGAAGTTTGGGAAGCTTTTGCGCGCTTCCGAATGCAGAAGGAGGAATTTCCGCCGTTCTGGTCGGGTACGGCGACGCATTGGGTCGCGAGCGCGGCCGTTTCCATCTCGGCGGTGTGGCGGCCAATTTGCCAAAAGGCGCATACCATATTGCCCAAAGCCCTGAAGGTTTTGACGTTGAAGTCGAAGCACTTGGCTGGCTACTGGCGGGATATCATTTTGACAAGTATCGCAAACAGCCTGCTAGTGGCGCTGAACTTGTAGCGCCTGAGTCGGTTGATGTTGCCCGCATTGAGGCGATTGCCGCTGGTGAAGCTCTCACCCGCGATTTGATCAACACGCCAACTTCAGACATGGGGCCTGAACAGCTTCAGGCGGCCTTTTTCGATCTGGCAAAAGCCCACGGAGCCGTGGCAACCGCTATCGTCGGAGAGGACTTACTCGCGCAGAATTTCCCGATGATTCACACGGTCGGGCGGGCCTCCGCCCAAGAGCCGCGTTTGCTTGAAATGCGCTGGGGGACGGCGGGGCCAAAACTTACCCTCGTGGGCAAAGGCGTGTGTTTTGATACCGGCGGGTTGAACATCAAGCCTGGTGCGTCGATGGGACTTATGAAGAAAGATATGGGGGGATCGGCGGCTGTTCTTGGGCTGGCACAGATGATCATGTCGCTTAAACTGCCCCTACAGCTTCGAGTTCTGGTCCCTGCCGTTGAAAACTCGATTGATGGATCGGCGTTTCGTCCCTCCGATATTTTGATGTCGCGCAAGGGGCTGACGGTTGAGATCAATAATACGGATGCCGAAGGGCGGTTGGTTTTGGCCGATGCGCTTGCACTGGCGGACGAAGAAGAAACGGATTTTGTTATCTCAATGGCAACGTTGACTGGGGCTGCGCGGGTTGCTGTGGGTCCGGATTTGGCCCCCTATTTTTGTGGCGATTTAGACACGGTCGCAGCACTGGAAAATTCGGCAAAGCGCGTGGCAGATCCCGTATGGCGCATGCCCTTTCACACCCCGTATGAAGCTATGATCGAACCCGGAATCGCGGACCTTGATAATGCGCCAAGCGGTGGGTTTGCAGGGTCTATTACGGCGGCGTTGTTCCTGCGCCGGTTTGTGACTGATGCGCCTCGATATGCCCATTTTGATATTTATGGCTGGCAACCGACGGCGGCTGCGGCCCGCCCGAAGGGTGGTTGCGGGCAGGGAACGCGCGCTATTTTAGAAGCGTTGCCAGCAATCTTGGAACTATGACGGATCGCCGGACATTTTTCGCAAATGAACGCGTTGCACATGTGGGGTTGCGAGGGCAGGTAGACACCCTGCGTTTGGCCGAGGTTGCGGCGCGTCGGGTGTTGGTCCCAGTTGTGGATGTTTGCGCCGCGCCGCGCGGGACGCGGGACTCCCAGTTGCTGATGGGTGCGGGGTTTGACGTTTTGGAAACGCTCAACGGGTGGTGCTTCGGGCGCGTCGTTGCGGACGGTAACGTTGGATATGTGGCTGAAGTTTCCTTGGGCGAGGCCGTCGCACCAAGCCATTGGGTGACGGCGCGTAGTTCGCATATTTACACTGAATCCAGTTTGAAATCGGCTGATAAAGCTGCGGTATCGTTTGGCTCGTTGTTGAGTGTCGTTGCCGAGTTGGAAGGGTATGTTGAGCTTTCGGGGGGAGGTTTTGTTCCTGTGCCGCATGTATCCCCTTTGTCGGAGCGGCCTTTGGATGCAGCTAAAACGGCTCTGACGTTTCTTGGCGTGCCTTATCTTTGGGGTGGGGACAGTGTGTTTGGGATCGATTGTTCGGGGCTTGTGCAGGCTTGCTTGCGCGCTGTCGGCACTATGTGTCCACGCGACAGCGATCAGCAGGAAGCCTTTTTCACCACAGATGTCGCACCTAAAGATTTACGTCGGGGCGATTTGGTTTTTTGGCGCGGCCATGTCGCGATGATGTTGAATGAGAGAGAAATGATCCACGCAAATGCGCATCATATGGCCGTTGCGATAGAACCGTTTGAGGTGGCCCGCAGCCGTATTGGCGCGCGTGAGTTTGGCGAGATTACCTCGATGAAGCGCCCCTGAGGGGGTTTATTTTACCGCTCGGATGAGTTTTTTCTCAAGGACGCGCAGGACGGGTTTAAGTTCATGTCCGCGTTTGAGGATTTGTCCGTCCATACCGATGACTGCATAAAGCCCCTGTTTTAATCGAAGCTTGGGGCGTTTTTCGATCCGGTACAGCGGGTTTTCGGCGCTGCGGCGGAAGATTGAGAAGACGGCCACTTCTGACAGGTGCGAAATCCCATAGTCACGCCATTCTCCAGCGGCAACCATCCGACCGTAGAGGCCGAGAATGATCCCGAGTTCCGTGCGGTGAAACGCCACCTGTGCGGGGGCTTGGAAAGGTTTGCGGAATGCATCGACGTTCATTCTGAAATTTTGCGCCGAAATGCCCAGAAAATCAAGCCTTCATGCAAAGCGGCCGTGACAAAACCAGCCAGTCGAAAGCGCGGCTCCGTGTGCGAAATAGATCCACAATTGCTGGCCGTGTTGTGTTGTTGCACGCCAGTAGTCCCGTACGCCGTTGCGCCAATCAGGGTCATCCAGCCACCATTCGGGCGCCACACGTTCGGGGCCGGAGGCATAGGTGATTTCAAACATCTGGCCACGAAATTTTAACCGTTCGGGGGGCATTGGATCGGGCTGTGTTCCCATTAATGGCTCGGGACGCCATAGGTGGAGGGGCCGTCGCGTGGCGGGTATGGGCCACGTGGCGTCGGCTCCCATATCCACGCCATAGGCCGTGGACCACGCGGCCCCAAACGTCAGCGCGGCTTTCTCAGGGAGGTGGCTTGAGGCGGGGTGGCGGCGTGTGATGGCTTCAAGCCCGAGGCGTGCCCCAAGACGCCCGATTAGATCGTCGAGAGCGGTGTCTTGGGCCATATTTGCGCGGGCTTGGCCGCTGGCATCGAAGTGGCCTTTGTGTTGTTGGGGCGCGAGGGATTCGGTTTGATGGGCCTCGATGCGCAAGATATCAACGCCAAACCCAACATCAATATCAGAGAGCTTCATCGCCAAGAGGGGGCGGATACGATCAGGGTCGGAGCTGGGCCGTGCGAGGCCGATTTCGATGATTTGGGACGTTTGATCGGTGCGGAAAGCTTGGAAGCGCACGCGCCGCGCGCCGCGTCCTTTTGCCTGTAGGCGTTCCGCAAGGGCAGGTAGCAGGCGATCAATGCCTGCGAGCATATCCGCCTCAAGCCCGATGGGTTCTGGGAGGGTGAGGCGCACGGCAAAGTGCAGAGGGGCACGGGCTGGAGATACCGGTTCGGGCGCGACGCCATGGGCTTGATCAAGGCGCAGCATCACGTCCTTGCCAAAGCGGCGGGCGAGGGCGGCGCGGGGCATGCCTGCGAGTTCGCCGATCTGGCGAACGCCGAGTCGTGTGAGCTGGGTTGTGATGCTCTCGGGTAGGCGTAACGCGGCGACGGGGAGAGGCGCGAGGGCGCTATGGGTGGTTCCGGGGGCGGCAATGCGAGCCCCGCGCGGGGCCCGCGGCATAGCGCGTGGCGTGGGGCCGCCGCGTTCCCAGTTGCGCCGTTTCGTGGCGCGGGATCGGGTGGCGCGGGCCTCTTGGTCGACGGCGTCGCCGGTGCGTGCCATGCCCAGAGGCTGCCCCGCATAACGCGCCAAGGCCCATGCCGCGCCAACGGTATCCGCAATCCCCGCATGGACCGTCAGGTTAAGCTGGAGACAGTCTTCTTCGACGGCCGCCAAAAGGGATTCCTCGCCGCCAAACAGATGTGCGCAGCCCGTGATATCAAGAATAAGGGCGGTTTCACCCTGCTCTCCGACCCAAGGCGAGAATTTCCCCGCCCATCGACGCAATGTTTTGAGGAAATCGGCCTCTGCTTGGGGGTTTTGCAGCCGTGTAATCAGCGCGGGACACATGGTGCGGGCATCGCGCAGGGGTTGCCCCATCGTGAGCCCCGCTTCAGATGCGGCCAGCGAAAGAGACGACAGGATCTGCATATTGCCCGTGTCGCGCGCCACCGCGAGCGGCGCCTCAAGGGTGCCACGCTCAAGGCGCAAGAGGCGCTCGGCCCCGAGGCGCGGGAACCAGAGAGAGAGGATGCGTTTGGCAGGCATGGGCAGAATCACACTTTTGTTCTCATTTTGTTCTACACTAGAGTGTGCAGAAAAAGGCTTCAAGGCTGACGTGAATATGCGCTTCTGAGGTTGAAACTTTTTTGGCAATAGATCACGCTGTGCCCAACATATTTGGAGGAAGCATTATGAGAACGCGCGCAGCCGTCGCCCTTGAGGCCGGAAAACCTCTTGTCGTTATGGACGTCAATCTCGAAGGACCGAAAGCCGGAGAGGTCTTGGTTGAAATCAAGGCAACCGGCCTTTGCCATACGGATGAATTTACACGCTCTGGCGCGGACCCCGAGGGGCTTTTCCCCGCGATTTTGGGCCATGAAGGCGCGGGTATTGTGATTGAAGTGGGCGAAGGGGTGAAAAGCCTTCAAGTAGGCGATCACGTGATCCCGCTTTACACGCCGGAATGTCGCGAATGCGAATATTGCCTCAATCCGAAAACCAACCTCTGTCAGTCGATCCGTAGCACACAGGGCGCAGGACTTCTGCCCGACGGAACCACGCGGTTCTCTATGCTGGATGGTACGCCAATCCACCATTATATGGGCTGTTCCACCTTTGCCAACCACACGGTTGTGCCGGAAATTGCGCTGGCAAAGGTGCGCAAAGACGCGCCGTTTGATAAAATTTGCTACATCGGTTGCGGTGTGACCACGGGCATTGGCGCGGTGATCAACACGGCCAAAGTCGAGATTGGCTCCACAGCGATCGTCTTTGGGCTCGGCGGCATCGGGCTCAATGTGATCCAAGGGCTGCGCCTTGCGGGGGCCGATCAAATTGTGGGGGTCGACCTCAACGATAGCAAAAACGAAATGGCGACACGTTTTGGGATGACGCATTTCGTGAACCCAAGTGAAGTTGAGGGTGACTTGGTCGCGCATCTTGTGGAGCTTACGGGGGGTGGTGCAGATTACACGTTTGACGCCACGGGCAACGTGAATGTCATGCGCACGGCCCTTGAGGCGGCGCACAAAGGTTGGGGTGAAAGCATCATTATTGGCGTCGCGCCCGCAGGTGCCGAAATCTCCACGCGTCCATTCCAACTTGTGACGGGGCGGTCGTGGCGCGGAACCGCATTTGGCGGTGCATCCGGCCGCACCGACGTTCCCAAAATCGTTGATTGGTACATGGACGGCAAAATCGAAATCGACCCGATGATCACTCATACGATGTCGCTGGACGAAATCAACGAAGGATTTGAGCTTATGCACGCTGGAAAATCCATTCGTTCGGTGGTGCTTTATTAACCAAGCCACTACATAGATAGCAGCAGAGACTGAATCCTGAGGATATTATGACTGAAGAAACAAACAAAAAAGACGAAGCAGTAAGCCCAACAGCGGAGAAACTGTTTTTCAAAAGTCGCAATGTCTTGGTGACAGGCGAAGTAAACGACAAGCTGGCTAAGCAAACAGTTACGCATCTTTTGGCGCTTGCCGAAGAGAATGACGACCCGATCAATATGTTCATCAGCTCCCCTGGTGGTCACGTTGAATCTGGCGACATGGTGCATGACATGATTAAGTTCATTACGCCAAAAGTGCGCACGATTGGGTCTGGCTGGGTCGCGAGTGCAGGGGCGTTGATCTTTGTCGGTGCCGATAAGGAAGACCGCTATTGCCTTCCCAACACGCGTTTCCTCTTGCACCAACCCAGTGGCGGTATCGGCGGTAAGGTGACGGATATGCAAATCCAAGCCGAGCAAATCCGCATCATGCGCGCGCGCTTTGATAATTTGTTTGCTCTGGCAACAGGTCAAACAGCCGAAAAAATCGCGCAAGATACGCAGCATGATTTCTGGCTGAACACTGAAGAAGCCTTGGAATACGGCTTGTTGGGTCACGTCATTTCGACCATGGCCGAACTCAAGTAATGTAAAACATGAACACTCTAAGGGCGCGGTTCATTCGGGCCCTTAGTCTAAGTCCCGACCATAGCGGGCAAGGAACATTTCCACCGAGCCGTGCACAATTTTGGCAAGTTCAGCATGTGAGAACGTCAGTTGCACCCCACAAAGTATGCGGGGGTGAATGTAGGTTTTGGTAAGTTCTAAAAACTGTTCGGCCGCAAAATTGAAGTCCGTAATATTCAATTCGCCGCGTTTGGTCGCTTCCTTCAGGTATACAACAATGCGTTCGCGCACCAATTTAGGCCCAGAATCGTAGAACTGTTGACCAAGGTTGGGAAACCGTCCGGATTCCGCGATGCAAATTTTGAAAACGGCGATACCAAAATCGGACGTTATAAAACTCACCATACGCCAAGCGGCCTCTACCAAAACTTCTTTTGGCGGTGCGTCCATGTCGAGAACTTCGAAGGCTTCGTCGGCCTGACGCCTGCACTCGGTCTCTGAAACTTGCCCAAACAAAAGACGTTTGTCGGGAAAGTAACTGTACAGTGTCGCTTTGGAAACGCTTGCTTCGCGCGCAATGTCGTCGACGCTCGCACCCTCAAAGCCGTCGCGCATAAAAATGGTGCGGGCGCCTTCAAGGACCTGGTCGAACTTACGTCCGCGTTTTATGGTGTCGGAATGCGTAGCCACTGATTGCTCCTTGTGTATCTCTTCGAACTTAAACCATTCGGTTCACTTTCAGCAAGCAACAGTCGTGCCACATAGGGTTGTTTTACGTAAACGCTTAAAACCCGCCCTTGTCAGAATTCCGCATGCGCGGTAGCCCTAAAGATTGTAGTCCCAAATCTCTGGGCGTGCGTAATAAAAAGGATCTGGCAATGAAAATGGTTTCGGTGAATCGTTGTTTTGACGGCGTTCAGGGGGTCTATACGGCGCCGTCTAAGGTGTGCGGTGGAGATATGACCTTTGGGCTCTTTCTGCCTGCCGAAGCGCAGGATGGACCCGTTCCCGTGTTGTGGTTTCTCTCTGGCCTGACGTGCACCCACGAGAATGCCATGACCAAAGCGGGCGCGCAAATTTGGGCGGCAGAGCAGGGCATTGCGCTTGTTTTCCCCGACACCTCTCCGCGGGGAGGAACGGTTGCCAATGACGAAGCCTATGATCTTGGACAGGGCGCGGGATTTTACGTGAACGCGACGCAAAATCCATGGGCACCGCATTTTCAAATGTGGGATTATATTACGGAAGAATTGCCAAATGTGTTGGCCAAGAATTTTTCGGTCGACACAGATCGCCAGTCGATCATGGGGCACTCTATGGGTGGGCATGGCGCGCTGACCATAGCGATGAATCTACCTGATCGGTATCGCTCCGTTTCGGCGTTTGCCCCCATCGCGCACCCGTCGCAATCTGAATGGGGACGCAAGCAATTGACGGCATATTTGGGCAAGGACGAAGCAAGTTGGGCCAAACATGACGCCACATTATTGATGCGCGATGTTGGCTTTAACGGCCCCCTTTTGATTGACCAAGGCACCGAAGACCAGTTCCTTGACCTTTTGAAGCCCGAAGCCCTTGCCGAGGCTATGTTTGCCCGACGTCAAGCGGGTGTTCTTCGGATGCAAAAAGGGTATGATCACTCTTATTACATGATTTCAACATTCATGGAGGAGCACATCGCCCTTCATGCCGAGGCCCTATATCAATGACAGTAATCTATGTGGACGCCGATGCCTGCCCCGTAAAATCGGAGGCAGAAAAAGTAGCGACACGTCATAAATTACAGATGTTTTTGGTTTGCAATGGTGGATTGCGACCGAGTGCAAATCCCTTTGTGGAGTTGATCATCGTTTCGGAGGGACCAGATGTCGCGGACATGTGGATCGCCGATCGGGCAACCCGTGGTGATATCGTTATAACGGGCGACATTCCTCTCGCGGACGCCTGTATTAAGGGCGGTGCGCGGGTTTTGCGCCACAACGGCGACCCCCTCAATGAAAGCAACATCGGTCCGCAATTGGCCACGCGCGACCTGATGCAGGATTTGCGCGCGGCCGATCCTTTTCGACAGGGCGGGGGGCGTGCTTTTTCGAAGGCGGATAGGTCAAATTTTTTGAATGCGCTTGAACGTGAAATTCAGGCATCCAAGCGTTTGCCGCCGATAAAATAGATCCCCATTCGAGGGCGTGAAAGGACGAAAAATGGCCATTGAAGCTGTGGTTTTTGACATCGGGAATGTGCTGATTGAGTGGCAGCCAGAGCGGTATTATGACGCCACCTATGGTGAGGCGCGTCGGCGGGAAATGTTTGCTGCCGTAGACCTGCACGCGATGAACGACCGCATTGATCGCGGGGAACCGTTTCGCGAAACGATTTATGCCGCCGCCGAAGAATTACCGGAATTTCGCGTTGAAATCCGCGATTGGTTTGACAATTGGATCAAAATGGCAAGCCCTGCGATTCCGCATTCGGTTCGGCTTCTTCGTACGTTGCGCGCCAAGGGTGTGCCAGTTTTTGCGCTGTCGAATTTTGGGATCGAAAGTTTTGCCTATGCCGAGACCCAATACCCTTTCCTCAAGGAGTTTGACCGGCGTTATATCTCCGGCCATATGCGGGTGATTAAGCCCGCAATGGAAATCTATGAATTGCTCGAAGCGGATAGCGGCGTTGCTCCTGAGGCGCTTTTGTTTGCGGATGATCGAGTTGATAATATTAAAGCCGCCGCCGCACGGGGCTGGAAAACGCATTTGTTTACGGAACCCACGGGATGGGCCGAGTCGCTTGTTTCGCATGGGGTCTTGACGGGTTCAGAGGCAGGATTATGGAAAACGTAGCTTTTGACGAGGGGCAGGCCAATCTGGATTGGATCGGGCTCACCGATGCTTTGATCGCAGGGCACAGCTTACCACGTGCCGATATGGGCGATATGTTTTTGTATCGCACACCGGACACGGGTTTGGTGCGTGGAGCCGTCATTGACGGCTTGGGGTATTTGGTAAAAGTCGCGACAATCTTTCCTGAAAATGCGCAGCATTCGCTCCCTACAATCAACGGCTCTGTTTTGTTGTTTTCCGACGCAACAGGCGTCCCAGAAGCCACAGTCGATTTCCATCTGGTGACCAAATGGAAAACCGCTGGGGACAGTCTGTTGGGCGCGCGATTGTTGGCCCGTCCAGACAGTCAAGACATCACGATTATCGGCGCTGGGACGCAAGGCTCAAACCTCCATGAAGCCTATAGCGCCCTTTTCCCCGACGCACGGTTCACAATCTGGAATCGGTCACCAGAAAAAGCCGTAGCCTTTGCTAAATCTCATGCAAACACACGTGCGGAGGCCGATTTGGAAGCGGCGGTCAAAACTGCGGATATAGTGACATCCGCGACAATGTCGACCGAGCCCTTGATACAAGGCGCATGGTTACAAGCGGGTCAACACATTGACTTGATTGGTGCCTATCGTACAGACATGCGAGAAGTTGATGATCAAGCGCTAACGCGTGCGCGGATATTTGTAGACAGTCGCGACACCACCATTGACCATATTGGTGAGTTGAAAGATCCTATTTCGCGCGGTGTCATTAGTTCCGATCAAGTGGTCGCGGATTTCTATGATTTGGGCACAGGGTCTTTTTGTCGCCAAAATGTTGACGAGATAACCCTGTTTAAGAACGGTGGCGGCGCACATCTGGATTTGATGACGAGTCGCTATATTCTGTCACAGTGGAGGTAATGAATGCTTTGGTTTCTCTTCGTACTCGTGCTTGTTGCCGTCGCTACCCCGCTCGTAATTGAGCGCCAGCGCCGGCCGATTTCGCGTGCGATGCAGGCCGACGCACCGGGGCGATTTGCGAAACTAACGCGCGGAGTGACCCATTATCAGTGGGCAGGGCCGGAAAACGGACGCCAGATCGTGTGTATTCACGGCCTAACCACCCCCAGTTATGTTTGGACGGCCCTCGTGAAAGGGTTTGTGCGTATGGGGTTTCGGGTTCTGACCTATGACCTTTATGGACGCGGACTCTCGGCACGGCCAGAAGGCCTTCAGGACCCCGAATTTTTCCGCCAGCAATTAGCGGAACTCCTTGAAGATCAAGAGGTCGACGAAGGGGGTATTCTGGTGGGCTATTCCATGGGCGGCGCAATTGCTGTTGATTATACCCAAACCCATCCACAAATGGTCGAGCGGCTCATCCTCTTGGCCACCGCTGGATTGGGGGCAACGGTTTCGCCCTTCGTGAAGTTCATGATTAACGTGCCTGTTATTGGCGATGGATTAATGTACACGTTTGGTGGAAACCTATTTGGGAAATCGTCGCGCGCGATGAATGCAGCCCTCGCCGCAGCGCCGAATATGCACCCTTGGCCGATGGAAGAACGCCAATCGCAAGGCTTTTTGCCTGCGGTCCTGTCGAGTTATCGCCATACACTTTCTGTGGATCAACTTGGGGCTCATCGTGCGATAACGAAAAACGGCACACCAGTCCTTGCGATTTGGGGCGACGAGGATAGCGCTATTCCACTCTCGGCCATGGGGCGCCTCGCCGAAGTGAACCGAGCCGCCTATCAGGACGTGTTAAAAGGGGCGGATCACGGTTTGCTCCTCACACACTCTGACGAAATCATTCCGATCGTCCAAGAATTTTTGCGCGAAGCTGTTTAAATTCAACGACCGGCGCATCTTCCCTTTTTACCTCCAGCGATTTAAATGAGGGTATGATGGCAACTCTCCAAAAAATCTATGCCGCGCATGTGGCTGACGGCACGTATAAAAACGATACAGCACAGGTGCGCGCTTTGCCCGAACTTGAACGTCTGCGGGTTGATCTCGTTGAAAACGAGGAAAAATCACGCGGATTAAAAGGGCTGTTTTCGCGCAAACCGGTAGCGCCCCGTGGCGTCTATCTCTGGGGTGGGGTCGGTCGTGGAAAATCCATGCTGATGGATCTTTTCGTGAGTGCTTTGGGCGATATTCCAGTGCGGCGCGTACACTTTCACGCCTTCATGCAGGAGGTTCAGGGAGCCTTGCACGAGGCCCGTAAGGATGGCGCAGACGACGCGATTGCACCCGTGGCCGATGCGATTGCCCGCGATATTCGTGTCCTTGCCTTTGACGAGATGCAGATAACCGATATTGCCGATGCGATGATCGTTGGACGCTTGTTTGAGAAATTGCATGACCTCGGTGTGGCGATTGTTACCACGTCGAACCGCATTCCCGATGACCTCTATAAGGATGGGCTAAATCGACAGTTGTTCTTACCGTTTATAGAGAAAATTAAGGTCGATATGGAGGTCCACGAACTCTCTAGCGAAAACGATTATCGGCAGGATCGCTTGTCAGGAAATCAGGTTTATTTCACCCCCAACAGCGCCGCTGCTCGTGCCGAAATCGAAGCGATTTGGCAGGTTTTAACGCAAGGCCAAGGTGCGCCGATGGATATAACGGTCAAGGCACGCACGGTACACATTCCAGAGTTTTGGAACGGCGTCGCACGCGCACGTTTCTATGATCTCTGTAGTAAAATGTTGGGCCCCGCCGATTATTTGGCGATTGGGCAAGTGGTGCGACTGTTGATCCTTGAGGATATACCAGCGCTTGGACGTCGAAATTTCAACGAAGCCAAGCGATTTGTGACCCTTATTGATACGTTATACGAGGCTAAAACGCGGCTTATTTGTACCGCTGCAGCAGAGCCTGAATTTTTATATCTTGAGGGTGAAGGTACGTTTGAATTTGAACGCACGGCGAGCCGCCTGCGCGAAATGCAGAGTGCTGATTGGGGAACTTAACCGTTTTCGCGCAGGACGTTCCCAGCCAAATAGAGTGAGCCGCAAATCAAAATGCGGCCGCGCTCCGACCTGTTTGCGATTTTTACAATGGCAGACTGAACGTCCGGTGCGATTTCCGCATCCATACCCACGTCTTTCGCCACGCGCGAGGTGACGTCGGCGGGTAATGTGTTGGCCTCATTTGGAATTGAAACGGCAGTGAAGGACGTCACAGACGCAGCAAGTGGGCGTAAATATCCAGCGATATCTTTGGTGTTAAGCATGCCGCAAATGATGTGCGTGTCCTTTGCGGGCAGCGTCCCTAGCAAGGAGGCGATGGCTTCTCCTGCGGCGGGGTTGTGACCTCCGTCAAGCCATACTTCGTTCAGACCCGCCGCTTGGCTCAGTGGCCCCTTGGTGAGGCGTTGCATGCGAGCCGGCCAGACTGTTTTGGTCATAGCAGCCTCGCAGGCTACCTCGTCAAAACCAAGCGCTCTGAGGCTGGCGATTGCAACGCCAGCATTCTGGATTTGATGTTCGCCAAGGAGGGTTGGCAGGGGGAGATCAAGCAAGCCTGTTTCATCCTGAAAAATCAAGCGGCCGCGCTCTTCAAAAACATGCCAGTGTTGGCCTTGAGCGATCAGCGGAGCGCCAAGTTTGGCTGCGCGAGCTTCAATTACCGCGAGCGCGTCAGTGTCCTGTTTGCCGACAACGCAAGGCACGCCCCGTTTGATAATCCCGGCCTTCTCGCCTGTGATTTCTGCAAGCGTTTCCCCGAGGTATTGTGTGTGATCGATCGATACAGGTGTGATCACCGTCAGGGCGGGGTTTTCTACGACGTTGGTCGCATCAAGGCGTCCGCCAAGGCCGACTTCAAGCAATGTGAAATCCGCAGGTGTGCGCTTAAAGGCGAGCAGGGCTGCGACGGTTGTGATTTCAAAATACGTGATACTCTCTGGGCCGTTAGCCACATAGCATTCGTCCAAAATAGCCGCCAGCGCGTCTTCGGTTATGAGGTCCCCTGCAAGACGAATGCGTTCGTGAAAGCGGGCAAGATGCGGGGAGGTGTAGGCATGAACCTGTTTGCCAGCCCCCTCGAGTCCCGCACGGATCATCGCTTGCGTGCTGCCTTTGCCATTGGTTCCCGCGATATGGACGACGGGCGGAAGGTGCTGTTCCGGATGATCCAGAATCGCCAAAAGGCGCTCCATACGATCGAGCGTAAGGTCGATAATCTTGGGATGCAGCGACATCATCCGTTCAAGGATAACGTCCGAGGCGGCAGCGCTCACTTTTTCACGGTCTCGGAAATTTCAATTTTGGGGATCTGTGCGTCGGGCTTGGGAAGTTCGCCAGAGACAACTGGCGGCAGCCCCATGAGCATCCGCACAATGGCCGTGAGTTCGGATTTTAGATCCTTGCGTGCGGTGACACGGTCGAGCATCCCGTGATCGAGCAAATACTCCGACCGCTGAAAACCTTCCGGAAGTTTTTCGCGCAATGTCTGTTCAATGACGCGTGTGCCCGCAAAGCCGATCAACGCATTTGGTTCACCGATCTGAACGTCGCCAAGCATCGCATAACTCGCCGTAACCCCACCGGTTGTGGGGTGGGTGAGGACAACAATAAACGGCAAGCCTTCTTCTTTGAGCATTTGGACGGCAATGGTCGTGCGCGGCATTTGCATGAGCGAAAGGATGCCCTCTTGCATGCGCGCGCCACCAGCGGCGGAGAACAAAATCAACGGACGTTTGAGTTTAACGGCACGTTCCGCGGCGGCAATGATCGCATTGCCGACATACATTCCCATCGAGCCGCCCATAAAGGCAAAGTCTTGCCCTGCGGCGACGATCGGAGTGCGGTTCATTTCGCCCTCGGCAACAAGCATTGCGTCACGTTCGCCCGTTTTCTTTTGCGCGGCCTTTAAGCGTTCGGGGTATTTCTTCTGGTCGCGGAACGACAGTGGATCGACCGTCACTTCGGGTACAGGAACTTCGGTGAAAATACCGCCATCAAAGAGGTCTGCGAATCGGGCGCGCGGACTGATGTGCATATGGTGGTCGCACGACGAACAAACGTTCAAATTTTCCGACAACTCGCGGTGAAACAACATTGTTCCGCATTCGGGGCATTTCTGCCAAAGGTTCTCGGGCACTTCGCGGCGCGAGAAAAGTGAGTTGATCGTGGGGCGAACGTAGTTTGAAATCCAGTTCATCCGAGCTTGTCCTGCTGTTTGGGTCGCGAATTTGCGTTACCCCTCAAATAAGGAATGACGCGACGAATTGCAATCAACGACGTACCGCAAGACGGATTGCAAGCCAAGAAACTCCCAGCATTGCGTATTCCAGCAGTATTTCGACGCTTGTTGGGCCAAAATCGGCCGGCCCTTCCGTGAATACGAATAACGAAAGGCCGCTCATATTTCCGGGATATGAAACGACCAGCATGGCAAACGCGTTGTTCACAAAATGCAACCCAATCGCCGCCCCAAGGTTTCCCGTTCGCGCGACAAGGTCCGTGGCTGCGAGCGAGAATAAGCCCGCCCAAATAACGATAGACCATGCATGCACACCGTTTGCAGGGTCGAAATGTCCAAGGGCAAAAACAAGGGTTGGCGCTCCCATCCAGACAAGGGGCGAAGAAAATCGAGCGGCGAGTTGCTGTAAAAGATACCCCCGAAAGAAGATTTCTTCGGCGCTGGTTTGGACGAGCAAGCCAAGGAGCGACAGCGGAAACAGGAGGGCCCATGTCTGTGGTGCTAGGTTTTCGACGATCTCGACGCTCCCGCTCCCGCCGTAGGGTGGGAGTAAAATGAGGGTAACATTTAACACCAGCATGGCCTTAACGGCGCGCCAAAACTGTCGAGTCATATGTGTTGGATCGCCGAGAAGTGAGAGCGCCGAGCGCTTGTGGAGGATTATGACGGTTGCCGCCGAACCAAATGTGAGCAAACCAAACGAATACAAAATCACGAGGGTGGCCGCCGGCGCGACGTCACTTTGTTCTAGTAAGGTCGTCCCCACATCGCTCCCTATTGCGGTGACCTCCCTCAAAAGGGGGGCAAAGGTTGAAAGGCCCATGCTATAAATCGCGAAGGTCAATGCGATCCCCGCGACCGTTCGCCAAATCTGGCAAGTGTCACGGGCCGGTGCGATGAAGCTTTGAAGGGGGAGGTATGACATTAGGCCTCGGAGAGGGTGTGAGAGTGTGGTTGCGTGGGGATGTCGTTTTAAGTCAAAATAGGCGTAAAGATGGTTGAAATTGAGGGTTCTGCGCGTGAATATAGGTGTGAAACAAACTGTTTGCTTTCCGGAAACTATTTGACGTCATATAAGAAGTTGAAGAAAAACACCAAAGCGGCAATTGATGGGCGACAAGAGTAGGCATGGCGAAACATATTTTACCGCTTTTGGATCGCGCGTTCCATTTTCGAATTTTACGCCGATGGACACGTTGGGCGCAAGAGGCGCAGGTTGTCGATCTAAAAACTTTGCGGGCATTGCGTCGTCGTGGTCGGCAAATTAATTCCCGTGTTAATGAACTGCTCTATGTGGCCGAAAGTCGTTTGGCGCTCCCCAAAATTGGATCGACGGCTATTCAAAAACCTATGCATTCAGATTGGGCTTGGCGACCAGAACTTTGGCGCGGCCCGTTGGTGCCCCTGGGGCGCTCCGCAGTTAAGACGCGGGAAACGTTTGGGCGCGAGGTTTCTGTCTTTCACGACTGTGAAATTAGCGAGTTGACCATCCGACAACTGCGCAACCAGCACGAAGCGGATTTAGCACCGTTTGGCCTTCGCATGGACGTATTTCGTTTTGACGGTAGCTTTCTGTCCCTCGTGATCGAATTGCCCGAAAGTGCTGCGCAGGGGTTCAAATTGAAGCACTTGTTGCGCCTTGATGCGATCGTCGAAATGGAAAAACCGCTCGAAATTTTTGCACGACTCAATATAAAACACGGCCCCAATACGGAACAAGTTGTGCGGGAGCTTCCTCTGATTTCGGATAATGTGATGGTCGAATTTGATCTCTCGTATACGAAAATGAATGAGAAGCGCGTTGAACGTGTGTGGATCGATTTGATTTTTGAAGGCCCCGAAATGAACCAGATCATTTTGCGTGATTTGACCCTTAGCCGCCGACCGCGAGCTGAACTTTAGGAGCAAAATATGAACGCACTATCTTTGGTAAAAATTAGAATAAAAGAAGGGTATTGGGAAGGTATCCTGACGAGCGATAAAGGCGATTCCACCCCCCCACAGGTTTTGGTGACCCATCTTGAAGCCCCTCTTGAGGGGGTTGAAGTAATCGCTCAGCCGGATGCCACCAACGAATGGCTCCTGCGGATTGCGATTCCGATCGAATTGCTTTCGGACGGGGTTCACACGTTTTTGATATTCGACAAGGACGAGCAAGCCCTCCTTGATAGCTTCTCGATTGTTGCAGGCGAGCCTTTGTCGCAAGATATTCGCGCCGAGATGAACTTGTTGCGTGAAGAACTCGATATGCTCAAACGTGCTTTTCGGCGCCATTGTGTGGAAACGGCACCCTAACTTAGTTTGACGCGGCGTTTTACGTGACATCCTTTTGCATGGCCGTCAGTTTGACCGCGCAGGAGGATCAATTATGACCAGCTACCCCACATTATTAGCGCCCCTTGATTTGGGCTTCACGACTTTGAAAAACCGCGTGCTCATGGGGTCCATGCACACGGGGCTTGAAGAGACCAAAGATTGGCAAAGAGTCGCACGGTTTTACGGCGACCGCGCTGCAGGTGGGGTTGGTTTGATCGTTACGGGCGGCATGGCACCCAATAGTGAAGGGGGTGTTTTCCCCGGAGCTGCTGGCCTTTTTACCGCAGAGGACATCGAAAACCATCGCGTCGTAACCGAACGTGTCCACACCGAAGGTGGCAAGATCGTCATGCAAATTTTGCACGCGGGCCGCTACGCATATTCCCCAGACTGCGTTGCACCAAGTGCCATTAAATCCCCAATTTCGCCTTTCCCACCGAAAGAATTGGACGCTGACGGAATCGAAAAACAGATTGCCGATATCGAAATGGCCGCGCGACGCGCAAAAGAAGCGGGTTATGACGGCGTTGAAATTATGGGATCGGAGGGATATTTCCTTAACGAATTCCTCGTAACGCATACCAATAAGCGGGAGGATGAATGGGGCGGTTCCTATGAAAACCGCATGCGCCTTCCTGTTGAAGTTGTACGGCGGGTTCGCGCGGCAGTTGGAACAGATTTTATCGTCATTTTCCGCCTATCGATGATTGACCTTGTGCCCAATGGGTCCACATTCGATGAAGTTGTACAGTTGGCCCAAGCGGTTGAGGCCGCAGGTGCGACCCTCATCAATACGGGCATTGGGTGGCACGAAGCACGCATCCCGACGATTGCAACATCGGTCCCTCGGGCCGCCTTTAGTTGGATTACTAAGAAGCTGATGGGGCATGTTTCCATTCCCGTAATCACCAGTAATCGCATTAACAGCCCAGAGATTGCAGAGGGGATTTTGGCTGATGGTGGGGCCGATATGGTCTCAATGGCGCGGCCCTTCCTTGCGGACGCCGATTTTGTGAACAAGGCCGCCGAGGGTAGATCTGCGGAAATCGCCCCGTGCATTGCATGTAATCAGGCTTGTTTGGATCACACGTTTTCTGGCAAACTCACAAGCTGTTTGGTGAATCCACGTGCGTGCCACGAAGCGGAAATCGAAATTGTGCCAACCGACACGCCCCGCAGTGTGGCGGTTGTGGGGGCGGGCCCAGCAGGGCTATCGACCGCGATTACCGCGGCTCTTCGGGGCCACAAGGTAACTCTCTTTGACAAGGCCGAGGAAATCGGTGGCCAACTCAATATCGCAAAGAAAGTGCCAGGCAAAGAAGAGTTTTTTGGATTGGTCGATTGGTATCGCACAATGGTTGAGAAAACCGGAGTGGAGCTTCGGCTAGGACAGGCGGTAACGGCGCCCGAGCTTATGCCGTTTGACGAAGTCGTGGTTGCGACGGGGGTTCTTCCGCGCGATCCGGAAATCGCAGGCCAAAATGCTCCAAACGTTCTCTCTTATATCGACGTCATCAAAAATGGCGCTCCTGTGGGAAAGAAAGTCGTCATTATTGGCGCAGGGGGGATTGGTTTTGATGTCGCTGAATTCGTTGCACATGACGGCGTGAGCCCTGCTGAGGACCTTGAAGTGTGGAAGCGTGAGTGGGGCGTTGGCGACCCTGAAGAAACCCGTGGTGGGCTTGCTGTTGAAGGCGCGCACCCACATCCGGCTGCGCGTGAGGTCATTATGGTGCAACGCAAAGCCGAGAAATTGGGGAAACGTTTGGGCAAGACCACGGGATGGATCCACCGTGCGACCCTGCAAAAGAAAAACGTCAAGATGATCGGCGGTGTGAATTACGAGGCCATTACCGCTGAAGGCTTGCAAGTCAGCTATGGCGAAGGGCGCGAACGGCCAGAGACCCTCGAATGCGATACAATTGTTTTGTGCGCAGGGCAGGTGCCAGAACGCAGTCTTGCGGAGGGATTATCGGCCTTGGGAAAAACGGCGCATGTGATCGGTGGCGCGGACGTTGCCGCAGAATTGGACGCCAAGCGGGCGATCAATCAAGGCACGAGGCTTGCCTGTACTTTCTAAGATTTAAGGCATTAAAAACAAATGGTTGTCGGGATGAATGGCACGAGTTTCGCCGTTTATCCCGTTTCCACTTTACGGACGATCACCCTAAATACCGCGGTATTGTCAGGCCTTCAGCACATTTCCGCCTGAATTGGCCCCTAAAACTAACCTCAACGAACAAGTGGACGTAAGGGTTAAAAATGGACCGACTCACAGAAATGGAAGCCTTTGCCACAGTTGTGGATCAGGGTGGATTTACCGACGCTGCTAAGAAAATGGGGATTTCTAAATCCGCAGTTTCCAAGCACGTCTCCTCCCTTGAGGCCCGTCTCGGAGCGCGACTTTTGAATCGAACGACCCGCCGCGTTAGTCCAACTGAAATTGGACTCGCCTATTATGACCGAGCGCGCCGTGTTTTGAATGATGCGGGGGAAGCAGACGCCCTTGTTACATCTATGCAATCAGCGCCTTCGGGCCTATTACGTATCTCCGTTGCTACAGATTTTGGTGTGAACCACCTGTCGCCAGTCCTCGGGGATTTCCTTTCAGAGTTTCCTGATATCACCGTGAATATGGTGCTCAATAATCGATTTGTTGAGTTGATTAGTGAAGGTTTTGACATGGCGATCCGCATAGGGGAGCTTGAAGACAGCACCTTGCGAGCGCGAAAACTCACTGAAACGACAAAGCGTATGGTTGCGGCTCCGTCCTATTTTAAAGAGTTTGGGCGGCCCGAAAAAATTGACGATTTAAGCGATCACAAACTGCTTCATTATTCCAGCCAATCAAGTGGTGCCGTTTGGAAATTGACGGCTCCGTCTGGGGAAAAGCGACAGGTTCGCACGTCGGGCTGGCTCTCGGTGAATGATGGTCAATCCCTTCTAAATGCGGCGGTTTCCGGCCTCGGAATCGCGTATTTGCCAAGCTACCTATATGCCGACGCATTGCGCAAAGGCGATGTCATTGAAGCAATGCCAGACCTTCCCGTGGAAAAGCAGGGCATATATGCCGTCTACCCGCCGGGTCGATTCACGCAACCAAAAGTGCGCGCTTTTATCGATTTCTTGGTGAATTCATTCGCCGAAAAAGGACCAGATATTTGGTAAGCTCCATTTAACGTCTGTCTGAAGAGGTCACCTGCGAAAACGGGTGGCCTTTTTCATTGGGCGTAGGATGTTCGCTTATTGAGTGGACGTAAGGATGACTTCAACACGACGATTGAAAGTGCGGCCTTCTTCGGTCAGGTTGCTCGCGCGGGGGCTAAAAAGCCCATTCCTTCCGCCGTGACTTGGGTCTTCGAAACGCCATGTTTTCCGGTCAGAAGTTTAACTACGGACGCCGCGCGTTTTTTGGACAAGGCTACATTTCCACTCAAGGAACCTTCGGAATCTGTATGTCCAACAAGGGCGGTTTTGCGTTCCGGGTTGTTATTCAAATAGTCCGCGAGGGCGGCCACGGTGGCAAAATCTTCCCCCGATAAAGCCGAAGACCCCGTCGCAAATTCCAAATCGTCTAGAACGAATGACCCCTTGTTTTCTAGAGTGTACGAGAGGCTTCCAGGATCTAGAGCGTCCGGAATTTGGACCCCTTTGGTGGAGGTTGTAAGCGGGGTGGGTTGTGTGTCGACCCTCCCTAAATTTGTAACTTGAATATAACCGGTGGTTGATGACTTGCTCACCACGAGGCTGGTGTATTCGGGTTTATCTTCGCCCATCCGCTGGGCTGACAAAAAACGAAAGTCACCAAGATCAATATGCATGTTCGGCTCAGGTAGTATTTCTGTTTCAAAACGGAAATCAAAGCCCCCGCAGGATGCGGCGTCGCACTCAAATATCACATCATAACCAGCTTCGATTAATTGCTCGCGAAGGGGGTCGAGAAGTTGAAGGGTAGTTTTGTCGGAAGCACTCACGCGCCAAGCTTGTTGGGTGAAGGCGCCTTCTGCCCATATGCTTTCGAAACGGCCCTTTTTCCAACCGCTAATCGGCAAAGCATAGCTCGCAAATTCTTCTACAGTTTCGGTTGCAAGCGACGCACCGAACGGCAGGTGTAAATCCATAGCCTGTGCGGGCGAAAACGCGCCGACAATTGCTCCAGCTAGTAGATATTTACGCTTAGTATTCATCTGTTTTGGCCGTGATATTCCGAGTTAGGTTGCATTTGCGTCGCCGAGGCCACGCGATTTGTCATGTTAAAGAACGCCGCAACGTTGGCGATGTCCCATATGTCGCGATCAACATACCCCACGTCTCTTAGGGTTTGACGGTCCGCTTCTTCAATTGTTGCGCTTGATTTTGTCATTTTTAGGGAAAAATCAAGCATTGCGCGTTGATTTGGCGCAAGCTGTGCCATCCGATAATTCATCACCAGCATCTCGCCCAAAATGGGATCACCTGAAAGCGCTCGGACCGCTTGGCCGTGGGCAACGAGGCAATAAAAGCATCGGTTCTCGGCGGAAACAACAACCGCAATCATTTCGCGTTCCAGTTTAGAAAGGCCACTTGGGGCGAGCATCAGCTCGTTATACAGTCCGGCGAATGCGTCGAGTTTTGCAATATCAAACGCATGGGCACGCAAAACATTTGGGATCAATCCAAGCTTTTCAGCACAAAGGTCAAAGTATTTTTGAGTGTCTTCCGGAAGTGGATCAACTACAGGAAGGTTAAGGGCTGTCGGGCTGATTTCCGTGTTTTTCAAATTGACTACGCTCGTTTTGGGGCCAGAATTCTGTAGTGGTAGTGTCCCACAGGCTTCATGCCAAGGGAAGTATAGAGTGCGTTGCCACCTTTGTTTGCCTGGGTAACAATAATGCTCAGTCGTTCTGCCCCATGATCTTGGGCCCAATTGGCCGCAGCACGCATTATGTTGAGAGCGACACCTTGCCGACGCAGGGATTGTTTTACTTCAAGCGCATGTAACATCGCGGTTTTTTCGTGGATTCCGACAAAAGCAACGCCGGCCGCGTGGTTGTTTGCGCGCCCAAGGAGAGTCGTTTTGGGGGCAGTGACGCGCTCCATGACAGCGATGCGTTCGGGGCCAATTCCCGCGTCCGCCCAAATTTCGGTCATGATCGCGAGGGGCGGGAACATTGAGAAGCAAGTGAGGCGTGGCAAAGATTCCGTAAGGCTTTCAACATCCGACACATAAATGGTGACGGGGTCAATCACCGTGTATCCAAAGGCTCCGAGAGCAATATCTAGGTCATTCTCACCGTCACGGATCATAAAAAGTGGCGATTGTTGGATTGCAATCATCTCGGCTTGGGCGACAGCAATTTCCGTGTGCTCTAGGGGGGCATCGAGCGTTGCCGCGCTTACTCTCTTGCCTCCTCCCGCACCATTTCGCACAACAAACCCGCCAAGGGTTTGGCTGGACGCGGACCGCCAAGTGGCCTCGGCTACGGCATAGTAATCGACGGTCATTGTGGGAACAGTGCGGTCAGGGATGCAAATGCGGTGTCCAAGCGGATTGGGTCTTGGCCGCGAATAACAACGTTTGAGCCGTAAATACCATCGTTTTGGAACGGGTAGGACCCAAAGGAGAGATCGCTGAATTCCTTGGCGAGTTCCCCAAGCGGGGCGGCGATATCCCCTTCACCGCGCTCGATCCGAAGGGTGCGGCTTAACATCGGTGCGCCGCCAGAAAGCAGTGGCAAAACGCTTTGTACCATGGCTTGAAAAACGCTGGGAACACCCGCCATGACATGGCAATTTTCGACGGTAAATCCGGGGGCGATGGAAACCGGATTGTCAATCAGCGTGGCGGACGCGGGGATGCGGGCCATACGCAACCGCGCTTCGTTTAATTCGCGGCCCGTTTTTTCGTAGTGATCAGAGAGAAGCTTGCGGGCATCGGCACGCACGTCGATGGTTTGGTTGAATGCTTCGGCAATGCAGTCGGCGGTGATATCGTCGTGGGTCGGACCGATGCCGCCAGAGGTAAACAAATGCGTGTATTGCGCGGCAAGGGCGCGGACTGCGGCAACAATCGCGGGGGCATCATCGCTCACAACGCGCACTTCTTTAAGGTCGATGCCGTGATCCGTCAAAGCTCCCGCCAAGTGGTACATATTGGCATCTCGCGTGCGGCCAGACAGGATTTCATCGCCAATGACGAGCATCGCAGCGGTTGGGTTGGGCATCTCGCACTCCTTGATCGTTGGTGGCGCAAGGTATAGGCCAGCAATATGCGCTTTGATACCCCACTTATACCCGCCGTTTTGATCCGTCGCTACAAACGATTTCTAGCGGATGTGCGCCTCGCCGATGGGCGCGAGGTGGTGGCGCATTGTCCGAATCCGGGTTCGATGATGGGCTTGGCGGAGGCGGGGATGCGGATTTGGTTGGAGCCGAACAACGACCCTAAAAAGAAGTTAAAATATGGGTGGCGATTAGTCGAGCATAGTGACGGAAACTTCACCGGTATTGACACGGGTCGGGCAAATCGGATCGTCGCGGAAGCGTTGCTGGCCAAGAAAATTGTGCCGCTATTGGGGTATGGAAATATCCGCTCGGAAGTAAAATATGGCACGGGATCGCGGGTCGATTTTCTGCTCACGGGCGAAGCGCCAGATTGCTACCTTGAGGTGAAGTCCGCAACATTAATGCGCGAGGCGCCCCTTGTGGAATTTCCCGATAGCGTGACAGCGCGTGGTGCAAAACACCTTGCCGAACTGTCGCAAATGGTGGCCGTAGGGCATCGGGCTGTGCTGCTGTTCTTGGTGCAGCGAACGGGCGCGACCAACATTGATGTCGCGCGGGACCTGGATCGCAAATACGCGGATGCCTTTGATCTTGCCCGTGGCGCGGGCGTCGAGTTTCTGGCGTATGGTTGCGAAATATCACCTGAAAGAATTGAATTGTCGGGACAGATCCCGTTCGATCCAAGAAAATAGGCCAAAGCTCTAGCCCTTTTGCTTAGTCTCGCCTATTTAGAGATCACACCAGTTTTGGAGATAAGTTTTGAACGAAGCGCGCGGTCGTCTGACAAAAGACGGAATTCGAATTTACGAAACGGCAGATTTTGCAGGAATGCATGCGGCAGGGAAACTTGCGGCCGAAATTTTGGATGCAGTTGCCGAACATGTTGTACCGGGAGTGACGACGGGTGCGCTTGATGACCTCATCACGGAACACGTAATTCAAGCGGGCGCGAAGTCGGCGACCATTGGCTACAAGGGCTATAAGCATGCCAGTTGTATCTCGGTTAACCACGTAGTTTGTCACGGAATTCCGGGGCCAAAAGTGGTTCAAGATGGCGATATTTTGAACATCGATGTCACGGTCATTGTTGATGGCTGGTTTGGCGACACGAGCCGGATGTATGTTGCGGGCAAACGCTCCAAAAAAACTGAACGCCTGATTCAAGTGACGCATGACGCGCTGATGGTGGGAATCGAAGCGGTCAAGCCGGGGAATACCTTTGGTGATATCGGCCACGCGATTCAAAAGTATGTTGAGAGCAACAGAATGTCCGTTGTCCGCGATTTTTGTGGCCACGGATTGGGGCGTGTTTTCCATGCGCCACCCAATGTTTTGCATTATGGCAAGCCAGGTACAGCGGCAGTCCTCGAGGCCGGTATGATCTTTACGATTGAGCCGATGGTGAATTTGGGGCGTCCAGAAACCAAAGTTCTCGCGGATGATTGGACGGCGGTTACGCGCGATAAATCGTTGTCTGCGCAGTTTGAGCATTCCATTGGCGTGACCGAAACAGGGGCCGAAATATTCACTCTTTCGCCCCGGAACCTTTACCATCCAACTTGGGGGTAGCGGGATCTAAGCGTCCTACCGCATCGTTTTTGACGGGGCGCAAATTTTTGACCAATCGGTCCAGTTGCGAATGATTTGCAATTGGCCGGAAGGGGAGGTAACAAGTCTCACCACGCTTCAAAAGGAGGGTGGTTCACTTACCTCTAGACGAAAAGGAGGCTGCGCGATGAAAATCACTCTCAAGTCCGCCGCCCTCACTGCCCTTGTTGCAACTGCTGCTCAAAGCGCGTTTGCCCAAGAGGTTACCCTTCGCTTTCAGCATTTCGTTTCCCCGAAATCCGCGAACCCAACTTACTTTATGCAGCCTTGGGCCGATAAAGTCGAACGCGATTCGGACGGGCGCATTAAAGTGGAAATCTACCCCTTGATGCAGCTTGGGGGCAAAGCGCCTTCGCAATACGACCTCATTCGTGATGGGGTTGTGGATGGTGGTTGGGTCATTCCGGGATATCAACCCGGGCGTTTTCCCGAAGCTGAAGCCATGGAAATGCCGTTCATGGTCACCAAAAAGGGTGAAGAAGCCAGTAAGGCCGCTTGGATTTTTACTCAAAAGCACCTGATGGATGATTTTGCAGATGTGAAAGTAATCGCTGCGCACATGCATGGCCCTGGAGTGGTGCATAAAAAGGGTCCAGCCATTGCGGAAATCTCCGATTTTGACGGTGTGAAATTGCGCGGGCCTTCGCGACCGGCAACGCTTCTTTTGAGTAAATTGGGGGCAAATCCGATCGGAATGGCCGTTCCAGCCTTCCCAGAAGCGCTCTCAAAAGGTGTGGTTGATGGCGGGGTTATCACGTGGGAAATGGCGCCCTCGTTGAAGCTCGACGAATTGACGGATAGCCACACCGACGTGGCGGGCGACAAATCCCTGTACAGCCTCTTTTTCATCTGGGCGATGAATAAGGACGTATATGAAGGGTTGCCCGACGACCTAAAAGCCGTGATCGACGCGAACTCTGGCTTTGAAACTTCCGCTTTGGCAGGGCGTGCGCACGACACGGGTGACATTGAAGGCAAGCAGGTCATGATTGATGCGGGCAACGAAATCGCCGAAATCAACCAAGAGCAAACCGAATTGATGAAGGCGCTGGGCGAAGAAGTGGTCGCTGAGTGGATTGAAGAAGTTTCGCAAAAGGGTCTCGACGGAGAGGCGCTCATCTCTGATGCGCGCGCTGCGGTTCAACTAACTGAAGGCACCGCTGCGCCTTTGGAGTAACGAATGAAGTGAGGGTCGCCCATTGGTTTGGGCGGCCTTTTCAAGCAATAGGTTCCAGAAACGTGACATGGGTATTGCCATAGCGGCGTGTGTCGCGACGGGAAAAACCACGGGGTGCGGCTGCTGGCTGATCTTCTTCCCAAACGATCAGCGCCTTTGGGTCGATCCATCCCAATTTAAGTGCGTTTTCAAGCGCAGAAGCCCCTGAATCCTGACCATAAGGGGGATCGAGAAATATCAAATGACAGGGCATTTGCGTCGCAGGAAGCCCGTTGGCGGCACAGGTCAAAACACTCGAGTCGGCTTCGCGACGCAGGATTTTGATGTTCTCACGGACCAGATTTTGTGCAATTCGGCCATTATCAACAAACGTAACATGTTCGGCACCCCGACTGAGAGCTTCTAGGCCTAACGCACCAGTCCCTGCGAAAAGATCCAAAACGCGTGCACCCTCGATCGGGCGGCCAAACGCCCCCCCGTTGAGAACATTAAACAGGCTCTCGCGTACACGGTCGGACGTGGGGCGAAGATGTGCCGCGTCGTCGCCGATGCCGACGTCCGTCAGCTTTGTTCCACGGTGTTTTCCTGCAATTATTCTCATGATAGCAATGCCTTAAGGTTGGTCGAGAGATCCGAAATTGCCGCAGGGTCTGGCGTCCTACCAGCCTCAATTAGGCGTTTTCCGATCATATAGGCACGGGGATCATTCATCGCATCAACGGCCAAAAGCGTGCCGTTTTGATAGTACCAATGGCTCTGGGAAATTTCCGTTTCACCTTGGCGCACAATCACTCGATCATACCCGGTGTTTAGCCCAGCGATCTGGAGTTTAACATTGTACTGATCGCTCCAAAACCAAATTTTCGGCACATACTCAACTTGAGCGCCCATCATGTTTCGCGCGACGACTTCGGCCATATCAATAGCGTTGGGTACGCTTTCTAGTCGGATGCGCCCACCCTTGTAGGGCAGAGAGGCGCAGTCCCCAGCAGCCCAAATATTCGGGTCGCTAGTTTGACCCGTCGAATCCGTCTTGATTCCGTTTTCAATTTCTAATCCCGCCGTTTCAGCAAGGAGGTTGCCCGGATTTACGCCTATACCAACGATGACAAAATCAAAGGCTTCTTGGGTGCCGTCCGAGAATTCAGCGCCCGTAACTTCGGTGGTTCCCAACAATCGCTCCAACCCCAAGCCTTCGCGAATTTTCACGCCGTGGGACGCATGAATAGCACGGAAATAGTCGGAGGTTTCAGGGGCGGCGACGCGGCAAAGAATGCGATCTGCCGACTCGATCAAAGTGGTGTCGACACCCCTTTTGGCCGCGACCGCTGCTGCCTCAAGGCCGATATACCCCCCTCCGACGATCAATAAGCGCGCGTCCTTGCGAAAATGGGGTGCCATTGCGTCGACATCGGCAAGGCTGCGAACGCGAAAAACCTTCCTAAGTTGGCCACCGATTGCAGCGGGCAAAACGCGTGGAGAAGAACCCGTTGTGATGGCCAGCTTGTCATAGGACAGCGTTTCTCCTGTAACCGTGACTGTTTTGGATATGGCGTCAATTGCGTCAACAGGTGCGCCTAATCGCAAGGTTATTTTCAGGTCTTGGTAAAAACTTTCGGGGCGTAAATGAAGGCGCTCTCTTGCCATTTCGCCGAGTAAATAGGCCTTGGAAAGTGGCGGGCGCTGGTAGGGTATTTCTGCTTCACTTCCGATCAGGGTAATGTCGCCCTGAAATCCATCGTTGCGCAGCTTGGCAACAAGGGATGCGCCTGCTTGGCCAGCACCAACAACGATAAAATGCGACATGGGACGCGCCTCTCAGAGTATAATTTTCGGGCAAGATAGAGTGCGATGAGAGGAGTTGCAAACATCACCGCCCGCAAACCCTCGTCTACATCATATTTAAACGAGAAAATGCCCGCTAAGGTCCTTAGAGAAGGAGGCTTGGATAGAAGCGGAACGACCCCCATATCCTTATGGTTCAAAAGTCGTAATTCATGTTGCGCTCACACTTGGGGGATGGTTTTGAAGGGTCCATATTCGGTTAGAACTTCAATTTCCCTGCCAACGGCTTTTGCTTCAGCGTCCAAGAACTGGGATACGGCATGGTTGAAACCCTCGTCGGCAATCCAATGAAGGGAGTGGGTTTGAACGGGTAAATACCCGCGGGCCAATTTATGCTCTCCTTGTGCGCCAGCTTCGACTCGCTTCAATCCGTGTTCAATCGCAAAATCAATTGCCTGATAATAGCAAAGTTCGAAATGGAGAGCGGGGTGGTCTTCGATGCATCCCCAATATCGCCCGTAGAGCGTTTCTGCGCCGATCATATTGAGGGCACCTGCAATTAGCCTCCCGTCCTCGAGCGCAAGAACCAGCAATATGTCGTCGCGCAGTGTCTCTTGCGCAATGTCGAAAAATGCCCGTGTCAGGTAGGGAGTACCCCATTTTCGCGCACCGGTGTCTTGGTAAAATTGCCAGAAGGCGTTCCAGTGATCGGGTTGAATTTCGTCACTGGAGAGTTGAATAATTGTTCCGCCAAACCCCTGTGCGGTTGCGCGTTCGCGGCGAATATTTTTGCGTTTACGTGCTGCCAAACTTGCGAGAAAAGCGTCGAAGTCTGAGTATCCATTATTCAGCCAGTGGAATTGTTGGCTTACACGGCGCAGCAAACCCATATGCGCGCCAGTCTCGGCTTCGTCCTCGGTACAAAATGTGATGTGTAAAGATGAAAGTTTGTTTTCTGCAGCGAGTTGAACTGCACCTTGAAGAAGGGCACTGCGGCCTTCGGCTTCAAATCCAGGTAGAGTTAAAAAACGGCGCCCAGTTGCTGGCGTGAACGGGACGGCCATCTGTAGTTTGGGGTAGTAATTTCCCCCAGCATTCTCGAAGGCTTGAGCCCAGTTGAAGTCAAAAATATACTCTCCCTGACTGTGGGATTTTACGTAAAGCGGGGAGGCCGCAATCATTTGACCGTTTTTATGGACAGTCAGGTAGCGTCCGTGCCAACCACTCGTTCCGCCAACGGATCCACTGTCTTCTAGCGCTTTGAGAAAACGGTAAGTTGTGAAGGGATCAAAGGGGCGCCCCCCGTTCACTGCCTCTGGACAGGCGCAAGCGTCCCAGTCGGATGCGGAAATATCCGAAAGTGTCGGATGGATTTGGACTTCAATTTGCGCGCTCATAGGTCCTCAGGATACTGGGATTGGGCCGAAAGAGAGTGCCCGTTCGCTTGTGTCGGTCAAGAGGGCAGGTATTGTTCGAATGTCACGTTGTCGGCAACTTGACGGGCAGCGACTTCACTGGCGTTCGACGTGATCGTCCAACACAGAACAGGTACACCAAGCGATTTCAACTCCTGCACGCGGGGAATTGAAAGGCTATTGTGATCATGACTAATGAAGCTGCTTTTTGTGCGGTCAAAATCTTGGATAGCGGCAAGCTCATCGCGCCGATCCCGTGGGACGTGCAGCGAGCCTTTGTCGTCCATAAGGCATGTCGTCAATCCACGCGGATGATCGGGAAGTAAGTTTGCGATGACTTCTACCGAATATGGATTGAATGACATGAAAGCGATTGGCCCCTTGTAGGATGCGGCACATTCGGCCACCGCCTTTTCCAATGCGCCCACATTTGGCCCCATCGCGCCGTCCTGGTCTTTGATTTCCACAAGAAGAGGGACGCGTCCAGCGACCAGCGCGAGGACCTCCGCGAGCAACGGGATCGTCTGCTTTTCACCGTGGAGCAACTCGATTTGAACGAGGTCGCCGGACTCGCGCATTTGGATCGGGCCGTGCACGCCCGTCAGTCGAGTCATGTTGTAGTCATGGAAAACCATGGCTTGCCCGTCTTTGGAAAGTTGAACGTCCAACTCAATCCCATAGCCGCCTCCAATTGCAGCGAGAAACGCGGCGCGACTATTTTCGGGGCGTAGTGCCGAAGCATTATGAAGGCCCCGATGGGCGAGTGGTCGATCAAGAAAAGATTGGGGAAGGCGCGGAATTTGTCTCATTTGATTTCGAAAATACCTTCGATTTCAACAACGACGCCAAAGGGAAGGGAGGCTGCGGAAACAGCGGATCGTGCGTGTAGCCCTGCATCGCCGAGCGCTTCGACCATGAAGTCGGATGCCCCGTTGATAACGGCGGGCTGTTGATCGAAGTCGGGTGTGGAGTTTACGAAACCAACCAGTTTTACAACGCGAACCAAACGATCCAAGTCCCCATCGCAGGCTGCTTTCACTTGAGCAAGAAGCGAAATGGCACAACTGCGCGCGCAGGCGGCCCCTTCTTCGATTGAGATAGTATCGCCCAGTTTCCCGATAGCGAATGCGCCGTCCTTCATCGAAATTTGTCCCGAGACATACACCGTATTTCCAGTGCGCACAGTTGGCACATAGTTTGCGGCTGGCGCTGGCGCATCAGGCAATGTGACGCCGATTTTGGCCAAATTACTTTCGAAAATTCCACTCATGCGTCTGTCCTTTAAAACGGTTCCAAGGGGACGGTAGCGGGGAAATGAAGCAGTGAAAAGGGGCGATTACTCCTCGCGAAAAGCCTTGTTGAAATAATCAGCAAATGGCTTCACCAAGAATGTGAGTGGTGAACGATCCCCGATCCGGAAATAGGTCTCGACGGGCATTCCGGGAATTAAGCGGCTTCCCTTAGGGAGTTTTTCTTGCTCACCTGGGTTGAGGACAACTTCGCTTACATAATACGCAAGCCCTGTTTGTTGATCAACGAGGGCATCCGGCGAGAGGTGAGTCATTGTGCCCAAGAGTTCGGGTGTGTCGCGCGTATCGAGTGCCGAAAAACGCAAAACGGTCTCTTGGCCCACGTAAACCTGATCCACGTGGATCGGATTGATCCGCGCAGAAATGACCAGCGGGCGATCTTGAGGCACGATATACAAAAGTGGGTCTGCGGGCCGAATAACGGCGCGTTCGGCAAACACCTGAAGGGAAAGAACGACGCCGCTGACGGGCGCGCGAATGTCCAAATTGCTGAGGCGCTCTTTGAGGGAGGATTCGTTTTCGCGCAGTTCCAGTTCCCGCAGTTGCAGATCGCGGAGCAGGCTAATCGTTTCTTCGCGGCGGTCGGTTCGAATTTTGAGAATTGCAAGATCAATGCCCGCCATGCGTCCTTGCGATTGCGCCGCGCTGGACGTCAATTCGCCCACAAGTCCGCGCAACCTAGCTTGCTCCCGCAGGAGGGCTAAGACCCGCGAAGCCGTAGCAAGACCGCGATCTTGAAGGGTTTGCTGCGCGTCCAACTCTTGCACAATGAGCTCAAGTTGCGTCACGAGGGCGGCTTGTTGGGCTTGGATTCCTTCCACTTGGTTGGCGATCTGTTCGCGCTGCTTTCCAAGCTGTTCAACTTCACTCGTTTGGGTTTCCGCGCGTGCTACAAAAAGGCGGGATTGACCGGACAATACGTCCTCAACCTCAGGTCGGACCTTTGCGATCGTGAGGAGGGAGTCGTCGAATTTTATCTCGGAAGCCTTGTCGCGCTCCGCTTGAAGTCGTGCGCGACGAGCGGATACCTCATAGAGTTGCGATTGCGTGATAGAAAGCTCAGAGAGGGTGCGGGCTGGATCAAGAATAATAAGAGGTTGATTGGCTTCTACAACGTCCCCTTCGTCCACAAGTATGGATTGTACGACGCCGCCATCCAAATGCTGCACAACCTGTCGTGAGTTGTCGACCTCGATTTGCCCTTGGGCGATGATCGCGCCCGAAATACTCGTCGTGGCCCCCCAATAACCAAAGCCGACGACGAGAATTAAGATGGTCGCGAACCCGAGGGCAACATACCTTTTGGCACCATATTTCATGGCCATTTGCGCGCTCATGTAACACCCCCCGCGCCTTGATTCTGGCTAATTTGGTTGTGGTTTGTGACGTTCTGTTGAAGAATTTCGTTCTTTGGTCCAAATGCTTTGACCGATCCGTTCTCCATAATAAGAAGCAAGTCGCATTCCCGAATGGCGGCGGGGCGATGCGCCATTATGATGACCGAATTGCCCGCAGATTTGGCGGCACGAATGGCGTGGTTGAGGGCCTCGGACCCCACGTTGTCGAGGTTTGAATTGGGCTCGTCGAGCACCAACAAGACGGGATCATCATAAAAGGCACGCGCCAAGCCGATACGCTGAATTTGCCCTCCTGACAGGCGGCCACCCGCTCCGGACACCTGCGTGTCGTATCCCTGTGGGAGCGTCAGGATCATTTCGTGGGCGGCGGCTTTTTTCGCTGCAGCAACAACCTTATCATCGTTGATATCTTGGGAAAGCCGGCCAATATTCTGGGCGACGGTTCCCTCAAAGAGTTGAACCTTCTGGGGGAGATAGCCGATATATTTTCCAAGAACGTCTGGATCGTATTGCTCAAGGGAGGCGTTATCCAACCGGATGGTACCCCCAGCAAGACGCCAAACCCCCGTTAAGGCGCGCGCGAGCGTTGACTTGCCCGAACCCGACGATCCAATCACCCCGAGAGCCGTACCTGCGGGCAAGGAAAAGCTCACCATTCTAAGGGCGGCCTGACTGTCGCCGGGGGGAACGACGGTTATCTGTTGTACGTCGAGTTTTGCGCTGGGCGACGGAAGTGTTGTGCGCGGCTCATCGGGGGGTATGGCGCTTAGAAGTTCGGACAATGATCGCCACCCCTGTTTGGCCCGCACAACATACGCCCAGCCGCCAATCGCTTGCTCCACGGGTTGAAGCGCGCGTCCAAGGAGGATCGACCCTGCGATCATTGCGCCGGCGGACAACTCGTTTTGAAGGACGAGATACGCCCCAAGCGCAAGCATGGCAGATTGAAGGAACTGGCGGAAAGTCTTGGTGGTCGTTGAAAAACCGCCCCCGCGATCAGAGGCGGTGAGCGTAAATTCCAAAGCACTTTCGCGCGTTGAGCGCCAACGCTCAAAGGCGGCCTCGCGCATTCCCAAGCTTTGAATGGTTTCAGCTTCGAACCGAATCTCTTGGGCTTGAAAATCGGCTCTGCGGGCAGCGAGGCCAGCCGAGAGAACAGGCGCTTTTGTGGAAATTTGGTTGAAAAAAGCCACGACCATCAGGAACGCCCCCCCGTAACCGCGAGGATGCCAAGCCACGGGTGGAAGAGAAAAATTGTCGCGATAAAGATCGGCGTCCACGGCAAGTCAACGAAGGCAATGAAAATGGGGGAGGAAATGAAGGATTGCACGGCATCGACATCTTGCAGCGCTGTATTGGCGTTCTTTTGCAATTGCGGCACCGTGTTGGCGCGTAAAACGGCGGAAAAAACCCGCTTGTTTAAACTGGCCTGAAAACGAGCCCCTGCACGCGCCATAATCCGCCCACGCGTGAAATCCAAAACGCCCATGCAAAAATAAAGGAACGTTGCCAATATCGAGAGTGCAATCAGCGTTTCAACAGAACGACTAGAAAGGACGCGGTCGTAAATTTGGAGCATAAACAACGGCCCCGTCAGCATTAACAAGTTCACAAAGATGCTGAATAGAATCATCGCCCAGATAAGGGGGCGGTTCTGGCGCTGTGCCGCATTGAGTTCTTCGCGACCCAGATCAGTGAATTGTTTTTGCATTAGGCGTAAATGTCTCGTTTAATAGGAGTTGCGGTTGCAATTCCGTAGGCTGCGTTGTACCCAAAAAGCTTCAAAAGATAATAGGTCAGCCTTTTTGGGTTGGGCTTTGTCGATAACATCAGTATGTGACCCAAAAGTACAAATAACTCGTTGAGAAGTGTCGTGTTTTTGCCAGAAATTCGTATCCGCGCCAAGTGTAGCTTAATTATTTGTTTGTTAAGCGTGTCGTTATTGTCTTCCTGTGCGCATCCAGAGCGCACGGGTGAAATTTACGACCCCTACGAAAAATCTAACCGCGCGCGTCATGAACGCACCAAGCAATCGGATCAAGGGATGATTGGGCCTGTCGCGCAGGCTTATGGAAAGACCCCAGAGTTTTTGCGGACCACGGTGACGAATTTTTCAGATTATCTCGCGCTGTATCCGATGGTTGGAAACAACATTCTTCAGTTTGACTTGGCGGGGGCCGCGCAAAATTCAACGCGCCTCTTGGTGAATACGACCTTTGGCCTTGCTGGCTTGTTTGATGTCGCATCCGACATGGGGATTTACGAGGACAGCACAGGGTTTGGCGACACATTGGCAGTATGGGGTGTCGGTGAAGGGGCATATCTTGAAGCGCCGTTTTTGGGTCCAACGACCCAACGTGACGCCGTCGGTGGCGTTGTTGATTTGGCGACAAATCCAATGTTCTATTATGATGGTGGGCGCTATGCCGCCGTTGGCCTTCTGGCGTTATTGGGTGCGAAGCTTGATAAGCGTTTCCGTTATTCAGGTTCCGTGGATCAGCTTTTCAATGAGAGCGCGGACAGTTATGTTCAGACCCGTATGATGTACCTTCAGAACCGTCGCTATGAACTTGGGCAAGAAGTCGCCCCAAGTGCGGATGGTTGCACAAATGGCTATGCAGACCCATATGCAGATCCCTACGCGGACCCTTCTGCATCTACAGGGTCCTGCGATACTGAATAAGAGGCAGTTATGACACATCAGGTTACACGACGCAGCATTTTGGGAGGCCTCGTTGCCTCTGGACTTTGGCTATCGACGGCCCCCATGACTTTTGCGCTTTCGGTGGATGCATCTAAAACGCTCGTTATCAAACTGGTGGATGATATCAACGCTGTGATCGCCACGGGGAAGCCTGAACGGGCGATGTACAAAGATTTTCAGCGTATTTTCGCGGACTATGCGGATGTGCCCGCCATCGCACGCTATGCTTTGGGGTCGGATGCGCGCAGGGCCTCACCCGCCCAAATAAAGGCGTTTACGGGGGCTTTTGAAACTTACATCGCGCGTAAATACGGCAGCCAGTTCCACCAATTTATTGGGGGTCGAATTGAAGTCGATAGCGCCGAAACCGTGAAAAGCTTTGTCGAAGTTAAAACGACAGCGTTTATGCGCGGCGAAGCGCCGTTTGAAATCAAATTCCTGATCTCCGATAAATCCGGCAAACACAGGTTTTTCAACATGTTCATCGAGGGCATCAATATGCTCCTAACCGAGCGCTCTGAAATCGGCTCGATTATTGATGCGAACAATGGCGACCTTAATAAGGCAATCGCGCAGTTGAAGAAACTCAGCTAGTTCCCGCCGCCAAAAATCTGCAGGAGCAGGTTCTCGATCGGATTGGTTCCCTTGGGCTGGGGATTGGCACGTTGGGGTGCATTCGGGTCGACATAGGCGCTGGGCGCTTGTCCATCAATCATCGGCAGGGGAGAAATTGGGACGCCCTCGTTGATGCGGACCATAGCATCATGCCAGATTTCAGCGGGAAGCCCGCTTCCCGTGACACCCGTTAGCGGCGTATTGTCGTCATAGCCAAGCCAAACACCGGTGACATAATCCGCTGTAAATCCGATAAACCACGCGTCGCGGGCGGCCTGTGTTGTGCCCGTTTTTCCTGCGGCTTGACGTCCATCAAGTTTGGCACGACGGCCACTTCCGGATTCGATCACTTGATACATCATATAGGTGAGTTGCTCGGCAGCATTGGTTGTGATGACCCGCTCGCCCATACCACCGTCTTGACCAATCAGCGGCTCCGTGTCGCCTTGAAGGCGCAGTTCCGAAAGGCCGTAGGGTGTTACGCTACGGCCGCCATTAAGGATGCCAGCATAAGCACCCGTCATTTCAAGTAGCGTGCTCTCGGATGCGCCAAGGGCCAATGCGGGACCCGCCGCAAGGTCGCTTTGAATGCCAAACATTTCGGCCACGGTGCGTACATTTTCGCGGCCTACGCCTTCGGATATGCGAACCGCAGGAATGTTCAGGGAGCGTCTTAAGGCTTCGGTTAAGGTAACTGTGCCGCTGAACTTATGGTCGTAATTCGATGGCGTCCACGGGCCCGAGCCCGGGATGTCGATCGTCAGGGGTTCGTCTTTGACATAGTCGTTGTAGGAATATCCAAGGTCCAAAGCCGCTGCATAAACGAAGGGTTTGAATGCGGAACCTGTTTGGCGCGAAGCTTGGGTTGCACGGTTAAAGGCGCCTGTTGCCTTAACATCGCGGCCACCAACCATTGCCCGTACTGCTCCGTCCGCGGACATGACCACAATC